>JAYTMW010000901.1:0-7424 GCA_043728105.1 Saprospiraceae bacterium
ATGTATGGCACAGAAGCCATGGGAAAAACGGCTGAAAACCTTGTAGCCATATACAACATCAGCCGAGAAGATCAAGACCTTTTTGCTTATAATTCGCAAATGAAAGCCACCAAAGCACAAGCCGAAGGGCGTTTTTCGGAGGAAATCACCCCCCTCAGTATTTCGTTGAAAAAAGGAGAAATAACGGTATTTGATAAAGATGAATTTATAAAATCCAATTCAACCATTGAAAAATTAGCCACCTTGAAAGCCGCTTTTAAGAAAGACGGCAGCGTAACGGCGGGCAATGCTTCGGGCTTAAATGACGGAGCTGCCGCTTTGTATATGGCTTCGGAAGAGGCGGTGAAAAGATATGGTTTAACGCCAAAAGTACGCATCGTTGCTTCCGCAGTAGTCGGTGTCGAGCCTCGTATTATGGGTATTGGACCCGTTCCTGCCACACAATTGGCGTTGAAAAAAGCAGGATTGACCTTAGCGGATATGGATGTTATCGAACTCAACGAAGCCTTTGCAGCGCAGTCTTTAGCTTGTATTCGCCAATTGGGTTTAGAGGATAACGACCCTCGCATCAATCCAAACGGTGGGGCTATTGCCTTGGGGCATCCGTTGGGTATGTCGGGCGCACGCATTACCTATTCAGCTGCCTTGGAATTACAAAGACAAAATAAACGTTATGCGTTGGCGACTATGTGCATTGGTGTTGGTCAAGGGTATGCCGTGATAATAGAAAGGGTTTAATAAAACACATCGTCAATCCGTAGATTTTACGCCAAAATGGACTTGAAAAGAGCATTTACTACGTCGAATGATACTACTAATTTTCTAAAAAAGTGTATATTAATAAGCAGGTTAAGTATTGTACTTTGTTATCTTTTTCACTCAATATCACATGTTTTAAAATATTGTCTTAATTGTATCTGCTACATAAATTTAAAAAATGAAACTCAGAATTGAAAAAAATAGCATACGAGTCAGAGTAAAAAAATCAGATTTAGAAAAACTGAAAAAGCACTGTCTAATACGTGAAAGTGTCGCCTTTTTAAAAGGTTTTGACTTTCATTATGAACTAAAAATAGATGAAAAAATAAAAACAATAGAAGCATCTTTTTCAAGCGCAACTATAACCGTTTCAATACCCCTCAGTATGGCGAATAGTTGGATTGATACCGAACAAGTAGGTGTAGAAAACACTTCCGAAAACGGTCTTTTTATCCTAATTGAAAAGGATTTTCCTTGCAAAACACGCTTAGATGAAGATAAAAATGATTTTTTTCAAGAATTAATTGAAAAGAATCCTCCGCCTATTTGTTAGCTATTTTACCAAATAAATAATAAAATCTTTCTCTATAATTGCACGTCATGTAACACAATCTAAACGTAGAAACGCTACAATCAAAATCGCCCGCTTAAATTAGGCGTGAACCCTCAATATTTTACTCGATTTTTGAGAGAAAACACTTTGGGCTTTTAACTCCTACACCGCTTCTTATGAGTGTCAAAGGGTTAAAAGCCAAAATGCAGAACAAAATATAACGTTTGAAACAACTCCCTTATTCAACCTCAATTTTACTTCGGCTTAAACATCCTCGCCGCCTTCACCGCCAACTGCCAACCTTTATACAATTTAAGTGCATCGGCTCTTTTCATCGAGGGTTTAAAGTTTTTCTCCAATTGCCAATTCTTAGAAATATCCGCAAAATCTTTCCAAAAACCAACTGCCAAACCTGCCAAATATGCCGCACCCAAAGCCGTTGTTTCTTGAATCATAGGACGTTCAACTTTCGTATTCAAGACATCTGACTGAAATTGCATCAAAAAATTGTTTTTCACCGCACCACCATCCACCCGCAAGGCTTTGAGTTTGATGCCCGAATCTTTTTCCATGATACTCAAAACATCTTTCGTTTGGTAAGCAATACTTTCCAAAGTTGCTCTAATCAAATGCGCTTTGCCCGAACCACGGGTCAAACCAAAGATAGCTCCACGCACTTCCGAATCCCAATAAGGCGTACCCAAACCCACAAACGCTGGCACGACATAAACGCCATCGTTGCCCATGATGCTTTTGGCATACCCCTCAGTATCCGCCGCTTCTTTGACCAATTCTGCCGCATCTCGCAACCATTTTACGGCTGAACCCGCTACGAAAATAGAGCCTTCCAAAGCGTATTCTACCTTGCCGCCGATGCCCCAAGCAATGGTCGTCAACAAACCGTTTTTAGACGCAACGGCTTTCGTACCCGTATTCATCAACATAAAACAGCCCGTACCATACGTATTTTTTGCCATCCCCTCAGTATAACATGCTTGCCCGAATAAGGCAGCTTGTTGGTCGCCCGCAATGCCCGAAACGGGGATGCCATCAATGCCCATAATTTCTTTACTTGCATAACCATAAACAATGGAACTATCCATAACCTTTGGCAACATGGATTTTGGTACTTCGAGCATCGCACACAAGCCATCATCCCACGTCAATTCGTGGATGTTGAAAAGCATGGTGCGAGAGGCATTTGAGTAATCCGTGGCGTGGATTTTTTCTTTTGTTAGATTCCAAAGCACCCATGTATCTACTGTTCCAAACAGCAAATCCCCTTTCTCCGCTTTGGCTCTTGCGCCGTCCACATTGTCCAAAATCCATTTGATTTTTGTGCCTGAAAAATAAGCATCAATTAACAAACCTGTCTTGGCACGCACGGCAGGGTCATGCCCTTTTGCCTTCAAATCATCGCAAATCTCCATCGTTTGACGGCTCTGCCAAACAATAGCGTTGTAGATAGGCTTGCCCGTTTTTTTATCCCAAACCACGGCAGTTTCTCTTTGGTTTGTGATGCCAATTGCCGCAATATCATCGGATTTTACTTCTTTCAAAACCTTTGCCACTACATTTTTTACAGTCTGCCAAATCTCATTGGCATCGTGTTCAACCCAACCTGGCTTTGGAAAATGTTGGGTAAATTCTTCTTGCGCTACCGCTATAATATTGCCTTTTTTATCAAAAATAATAGCTCGGCTACTGGTTGTGCCTTGGTCAATGGATAGGATGTATTTTTTTGACATGATGATTTTTTTTTCGTGGTGATATGTAGTCGGCAAATTTATTTGCCGCTAATTATTTGAAAATAAATATAAAATTTAATAGTGATTTTTAGCGGCAAATAAATTTGCCGACTACGTTTAGTCTAATGCGCTTTTGTATAACGTATAATTTTCATCATCAAAACAAACAAAAGTTACACTTTCAATATCTTCGTTTTCTGTTAAAAAATGAGATACCGTTTTAATAGCTATTGCACATGCCAAATCTTTTGGAAAACGATAAATACCTGTGCTGATACTCGGAAAAGCAATAGATTTTACATTGTTTTTTATTGCCAACAACAAACTTTGAGTATAGCAATTTGCTAAAAGTGATTCCTCGTTTTTCTTACCACCATTCCAAACTGGACCAACGGTATGAATGACATATTTTGCAGGCAAAAGCCCTCCTGTTGTAATAACCGCAGCACCTACTTTGCATCCACCTTGACGAGCTACTATTTTTCGACAATCGTCTAAAATAGCCGAGCCGCCTGCCCGATGAATCGCTCCATCAACACCACCGCCACCCAATAAAGAGGTATTGGCAGCGTTAACAATTGCGTCAACTTCCACTTTTGTTATATCTCCTTTTATAATTTTTAATTTCGACATGACCCCCTCAGTATTTTACGCCCCCAAAGTAAATTTCCAAAGCAACGACCCACAAATGCCGCCTAAAATTGGTGCAACAACAGGTATCCAAGCATAACCCCAATCCGATGAACCTTTGCCCGAAATGGGTAAAAACGCATGTGCAATACGGGGGCCTAAATCTCGGGCAGGATTAATCGCATAACCCGTAGTGCCACCCAATGACAAACCAATTACGGAAATCAATGCGCCCACAGCCAAAGGATTTACGCCTTCCGCAAATTTGTTGGCCCCAATAGCCGACAAGCCAAACATCAAAACAAACGTGCCCATAAACTCGCCGATGAAGTTAGATGCGGTGTCTCTCACGGCTGGCCCCGTGGCGAAAGTAGCTAATTTACTGCCTTGATCTTCCGTCATAGCATAGTGCGGTTTGTATTGTAGATAAACCAAACAAGCTCCTAAAATAGCTCCTAACATTTGCGCCACAATATAGACAGGCACTTGCGCCCACTCAAAACTGCCTGCCGCTGCCAGTGCAATTGTTACAGCGGGATTGAGGTGCGCGCCACTCGCTTGCCCTGCCACATATACGCCCATGACAACCGCCAATGCCCAAGCCGTGGTGATAACCATCCAACCTGCGCCTTCTGATTTTGTGCCTTTGAGGCAAACGCCCGCAACGACACCATTACCCAATAGAATGAGTATCATAGTGCCTAAAAATTCTCCGAGAAATTGGTGCATAATCTTGTAAAGTTTAGTTAATCAATATTTTTGCTTTAATTTTTCCGTTTTTTTTCTTTATTTTATCTGTATAAAATCTGTATTTTTTTTATTTAACACATAGGCACATAGGACACATAGTTTTTAAATAAATTTTATAACTAATTGAAAACAGAAACAATTACACATAGAACTATGTGTCCTATGTGCCTATGTGTCAAATAAAAAAAGAACCTATTTCTAAATTGTTACTCAATAAAACGCCTCTTTAAATCTTTGTTTTATTTTAAACGCAACTTTCGCCGCTAAAAAAGGAAATGACTTTACACTATCTTTTGTATAGGCGGTTTGGTCGTGTCGGTTGATGTCATTCAAAATTTCTTGCTCCAAAGTAGGATTTTCTTTTAAAATAGCATCAATTATTTTTCTTTCTCGCTCAAATTGGCTTTTTTCTTTCAAATTTCGCTGTTCTTCCTCAGCTTTATTCTGTTGCTGTTGGGCGGTCTCTTTCTTTTTTATCTCCGTTTTTATTTCTTCCGTTTTTTTCATTTCTGAAAAATCAGCTTTTTCTATTAAGGTTCTTAAATAGCCACCTTGCTTTTCTTTTTCGCCTTCACGCAGTTTTCCGCTATTGGCTTTTATCAAAAATTGTTTCCAACATTCCTCAATATGCTCCACCGAATATTGGTTGAACCAACCCGAAAGCGTGGTGGCAGAAATGCCAAACGGTCGCATGAGTGGAAAATATTTATCGAAATAAGCGTCATACCCCTCAGTATTTATCACAATTTCAGCCTTCTCCCCCACCCTTTCCGAAATTTGCAACGTTTTTTTGTCGTGTGGCTTATTGGAATATATCTTAAATTTTACCGCTATCACGGTTTTGCTACCCGCTTTTTTCACTTCTTGATATTCAAAACGCAAGTCGGTTTTTTCAGCCAATTCAACTTGTGCTTTGTCAATGATGCGTTGTTTTATATTACCAAAACTCTTGTATTTATCTTGAAGGTCAAACACGTCACGGAGTTCTTCCACCGTCATTTCACGATAACCCGTGTCGGCAAAACGTTTCAAAAGCAAATAAAAACGGAACATTTTTATCGGTAATTCAATCGCATAGTTGCGGTCGAAAAGCGTGTAATTCCTATCCAAACTACCATTTATATTGAGTAGAAAAGGTTTGATATTTTCGTGTAATTGCAGACGGATGTAGCCATCGTCGTCGTCCGTGATGGTGCCATCTTCGCCCATTTTTACGGAGTGCGCCGTTTCCATGAACAAACTTTTGTTGACCATCTCCCAACTGCCCGTTTGCACGTTTTCTTGATACAATTGGATACTTCTATTGGCCAGAGATTTTCGAGCGTCTCTGAACAATTGATAAGATTGGCGACTGTTTTCCAATTTAAAATCTTTTATCAAATCTCTGATGGGAATGACAAAATTGGTAGCACCTTTGTGGGCTTCCTCGTTTACCAAAAAAACGATTTTTAGGAAAATGCGCATTTCCCACGTCGTCAAGCTGTGACGGGCTTCGATGAGGTCATTCGATTTTTGAATCAATCGAATGGGTCTTAAATTTTTCTTCGGCTTACCTTTGATTATTTTAGCCATTATAACACTTTTAGGAAAGAAAAATACATTTTTAGGAAATGCTTAATACCCCTCAGTATTTTGTCGAAAAAGGACAGGAAAAAGAATGAATATACTAAGGGTGTGGTGAAATTATAACAAAAATAGGAATGAATGTACCAAATTTAGGAAAATTTTTAAAAATATGTAGATTTTTTTGACGGGCCTTCAATAAATAAAGGAGATTATAACAAAAATAGGAGTCAAATTTTCCTAAAAGCGTTAAGATGGTGTCCTATTTTTGTTACAATAGCTCCTAAAAGTGTTAAGATGGTGTCCTAAAAGTGTTATATTCTTGTTTGTAACTGATTGATAATCAATGAGTTATGGAGGTCACAATATAATACAATGTTCTTACAATATTCAACAACATTAAAAGTGTTGTTGTTTCTCTTTTTAATATTGTCAAAAGAGTATTTTATAATAAAGTATTGATTATCAATGTGTTATATCATTTATTACTCCTATTTTTGTTATAATAGCCTATTCTTTTTGTATTGAATTATAACAAAAATAGGAAATTTTGAAATTTCCTTTAAAAATACTGAGGAGCCTATTTGTAGCGGCGGATTTATCCGCCGACGAGCGTAACACATTGATTATCAATGACTTATACTCTTCGGCGGATTCATCCCAGCAATTCCGTATATGGCTTTTGTCATTCAGTAGGAATTTCTTTTTTGCTCATTAATTGTAGAAACTACAGCTTTTTCGTTCAAAAAAGCTAACAAAAAGTAAAAAAGAGATTCCTAACTGAATGACAAAAAAACCATATACGGAATTGCTGGATTCATCCGCCGCTACAAATAGTTTATACTCTACTGTAATGTGTCTCGATAAGTGTCACAAGAAATGCCTTTATGGTTTTCCCCCGCTTTTTAGTATCTCTTTTCATTTCTTCAAACAAATCTTCGGGAATATCTAAGGTCAACCGATGCAGTTTAATGGTCTCATAATCATTGATGGGTTCTGCTATAATACTTTTGGCTTTTGACTTTTGGGCCACGGGTTGTTGTTTCTTTTCTGCAACAGTCGGCTTTGCTTTTTCAACTTTTTTTACTTCGGGTTTAGGATTATGTAACTCATCCGCAATGCGGTCTATATCTGTTGAGGTCAAGGTTTTATTGCCTTCAAAACTTTTCAAAAATTTACTCATGTTAATTCTTTTTTAATTAAATAAAGAAAAAATACAGATTTTATACAGAAAAAATAAGGATAAAATGAAGAATTTACTCAACAAGTGCCTTTACAGCGGCAAAAACTGCTTTAATCTCACTTTTTGCTTTTGGGTCTTTTGGGTATTCCAAAACACCCAAGCCCAACGTTAGGGCCTCCATATAAGCCGTTCTATCCGCCATTTTTGGTTCTAAAACTGGAATACCGATGCGGCTTAG
>JAYTMW010000902.1:0-6495 GCA_043728105.1 Saprospiraceae bacterium
TGATTTCTTTTGATTTAAACATGATTTTTTAGTTAAAACAGAAAAAAATCAGCGTTAATCTGTTTAATCTGTGTCATCTGTGGTTCTATTTTTTCCATAAGCGGAATTGCTGCAACATTTTAAACAATGCCTCGGTTTTTTACTCGCCAAATGGAATGTAATAAACGACCCGCTAAAAAAAGGACTGCAATAGAACTTGCTACGGCGAAAAAGATAAACTCAGTTTTGATGTATTCCAAAAGCCCTTCCCGCTTACTGGCTTTTACGCTTTTGAGTAAAATATCGGGGTCGCCGTTGTCATACCAAACATTAAAATCCTGAACTTGGATACTCAAAACACCAATAAAAGCAATGGCGCAAAGGATAAAAATGATTTTACCCTTTTCCCAATTGGCTAAAAAAGTGTGTTTCAAAAGGAAGGCGTACCGTGTGAACGTGACGAAACACGTGACTAAAACGGTGTTGGTAAGGTTAAATTTAAAACCCATGAAATCATACCAAATAGGATACATGATGACGCTCACAATGACTGCCGTGATGACCCACGAAACTATTTCAAACAAAATTTTATTGTTGACCATACCCCTCAGTATTTTTGACTTTTTTTGAACTGCAAAGGTAGTAAATGAATGGGTAAATAAGTAATAGGGTGATTAAGTGATTGGTGATTGTGTGATTGGTGATTAAGTGACTAATGCCTTAATCACACAATCACCAATCACTCAATTATTAGCATCAATGTCAATGATAATGCTTAAAAGCAATGTTAAATCTTCGTAAAATTCTCTAATCAAATCGAAACTGACGTTGGATTGCCATAGGATAGGTTCTAACAAATCTTTGTCTTGAGTGACCGCTATGTAAATATCGTTGCCGATGAAGGATAAATAGACATCTTTTCCTTCTTTTTGTTGATATTTAAGGATTGAGCGTTGCATATCGGTTGAGAGAAAGCCTTTGATGTTGGCATCTTCGGTTTTATAAACCACAAATTCATCTCTAAAATAGGCGTTTTGAGGTTCAAAAAGTTTACCGTTTTTGACCGTAAAAGCTTTAATTGTTTTTGATAAAAAGGGTTTTTGATGGCGTGGCAAAACCAATATTTCGCCACTTTCGGGTTGCACATCATGGGTGAAACGAGCATGCAAAAAAACGCCTCTGAACACATCATCGAGCCTGTTTCGGACGGGTGAAAACTCTTTTACTGATAGTTCGCTCATTTCAAATTCTAATTCACCCATTTCGCCTGTGATATAATCTTCACCCACAAAATCGGGTGCTGCGGTGTTAAACAGTCGGCTTGCACCAAAAGTGTCACGAGAGATTGAGCCTTTTTCGATGTATTTTAGGTCGGTTTTGAAGGTGACATCATTGTCAATAAAATCCAATAAAAGAGAGACTACACGAGGCTTAAAGGTGCTTCTAAATGTTTCTAACTCATTGAAAATGAATGAGATATAAATAACGAGGGGAATCATTAAAGCTAAAGTGATGACCAATATTTTAATATAAACTTGGAGAAAAATAATGGCTAAAAGTATTAAAAAAGAAATGCCGAGAAACAACAGAAGTCTGTGTCGTCTGCGCTCCATACGCATCAACTCGGGGTGTATTGTGTGATTGTAAAATAGACGTAAATCGTTGAGTGTTTGCATAAAGCGTTTGTTACGTGTTTGTTATCTCAAGTGTATGCTGTAAATAGATTTTATGATGGGTGTAGTTCCCATTTAATGTATTTACTCACTGTTTTGTGCTTCGCACAAAAGACGTGCTTGGAAGTTTTCTTTTTTGGGTTGAACTAATTTTTTCAAATAGAAATTTTGAAAAAATTAGTTCAACCCGTTAAGTCCTTTTTTTAGTACGCCTTTTGGCGAAGCTAAAACAGTGAGTAAATACATCAAATGGGAACTACACCTTTTATGATTTGAAACAATATTAGTTATTTTTTCTTGAAAAAACGATTTTTTAAAATTAAAAAATTATAACTGAAAAAGGCAACCTTTGAGGTTGCCTTTTTCTGAATTATTGAAAATAGGTATTAAATTTAGATAATAATGGATAAATATCTAACAATCAATATTTTAAACATTTATTATTATTTTAATTTAAAGTAATTCAAGCATTTTTAGCTTGTTGTTTTTCATAATTATTGATATACTCAGTCAAAACACCATTTACCAAATCTTTGACAAAAGAGCGTTCGCTTTTAGCAATTGATTTTAGTTTATCTACTTTATAATTTTCAAAGAAAATAGTCAAACGTTTAACCGCAGCATGGTCAAAACCTGCCAATGATGTATCAATGGTACTGCGAATGAGGGCATCCAAGCCACTCAAAGGCTGTTTGTAGGCTCTACGATTGTCTTCAAAAGGGTCTTCTATGCCTGATGAACGACGTAATTTTTCTACTTTTTCTTCCACAGCATCCGTAAAGGCTTCTGAAAAGAGCGAGTCAAGATCAGACGTAAAATTTTTAGAAGATGCCTTACGGGTCATCGTAGCGGCACTTCCTATTCTAACATTGTTGTTTTGCGCCTCAAATACTGAGGGGGCCGCTTCCGCCACTGTGTCTTGAATATCTTCGGGAACGTCGAAGAGGGAATCAAGTCCGCTTGAAAATTTTTTCTTACTCACGTTATATATGTATGTAGTTGATTCTTAAAAATGGTTCAATAAAGTTCATAAGGTTCGTCAAAAGTCAAAAGGGTTAATGTTTATTCTACTACCACACTTTTTTCTGTACGTACCAAAATCTCTCTGCACAGATTCAAATAATCTTCTGCGCCTGAACTTTTTGGACTATAATCAAAAATATCTTTTCGTTGGGCGGGTGCTTCTGCCAATGCCACATTGTCTCGGATATAGGTTTTGAACACTTTTTCACCAAAATATTTGATGATGGTTTCTACAACATCCCGATTCAAAACACGGCGTGAGTCATACATAGTAGCAATAACACCGCCAATTTCAAGATTTTTATTCAATCTGAATTTTACTTTATCAATTACTTGTTTGATTTTAGCCAAACCTTGAAGTGCTAAAAATTCTGTTTGTAATGGAATGATAATATATTGGCTACACGTAAGCGCATTGAGCGTCAAAAGACCCAAAGACGGTGGACAATCAATCAAAATATAATCATATTGTTCCATGAAAGGGGTGAATAATTCACGCAGAATATACTCACGACCCGCCTCATTTATTAACTCCATTTCAGCACCCGAAAGGTCGAGAGACGAAACAATGACATCCATGCCCGGCTTTGCTGTGTAAGGATCCAAATCTCCTTCACCCCGCAAGGCTTCATAAATTGTTACTTTCTGACGAGGAATACCTAACGAAAGCGTGAGATTAGCTTGAGGATCGAGGTCTATCAAAAGAACTTTTTTACCAAGTTCTACCATTCCAGCTCCAATATTGATGGCACTTGTTGTTTTGCCTACACCTCCTTTATGATTTAGGAGCGATATAATAATTCCCATATAGTATGAATAGTATTTAAAAACGTGAAGTTAATTGATTTTAGTTTTTTAAATAAAAAAACAATCAACGAAATTTGTTATTGGCGTAAAAATAATCTTTTCTAAAGGGGTTTCATAATATTATTTTTTATTATTGTTCAAAAATTATGCTAAAAACACTAAGCCCTTTAACAATTGGATTGTTAAAGGGCTTTTGTATAGAAAAACTATTATTGGCGTTTTTTAGAAATTCGGACAGTAAACGCTGCGACGCTCTGGCCCACAAATTTTGTAAAGCATTGAGAACTCAAAACCACCGTTGCCTTTTGAAGCTGTGTTCAAAGATGACATATTAAGGTCGTAGCTGAATCCGATACTGAAATTTTGATAGTCAAAACGAGTTGACAAAATCAAGGCATCCATCAAAATGCCGCCGCCCGCTAACTCCGTGCGATTGCCCAAGCGAGTCCATACACCAAATTGCAACGATTCGGTTGAATTACGACCGCTGCCCATTAAGAAGCGTACGCTCGTTCCTCCATTGATTTGCATGTACGGCCCTTGTAAGAATGTTACCAAACCTGGCAATAAACTCATACGGTCACGCATCAAAAACTCGCCACCCGCATGCAACGTAAATTTGCTATTCAAAACAACTGGTTTGCCAGCGTCTTGGAACGAAACGTTCGGACGATTGATATGGTCGTAAGCACCACCTATATATAAGTTATTATTTTGATCAAAAACAGAAAACCATAATAAGCCAGCTGAAACATCTGGATAGATGAAATTTTCACGTTGGCTTTGAGTGAATATAGATTCTAAACTTGGTAAATCCTTGTTAAAAACACCATTTTGGTTTTGATTACCCCATTGAGCCAAACCCATGTCTATGCCACGGCTACCAAGACCTACGTCAACACCGGCTGATAAATAATGTGATTTTTTGCGAGTGCCGCCCATCTTTTTAGCGAAAGAAAAAGAGCCTTTCACTTGATAGGTATGCAAATTGAGTGAACCCGCTTGGTCGCCCCACGCTGAACCGCCGACGCCTATGTAGTCGTATCGCCCAACTGGGATGCGGGTGTCGTAAGAGGCATTGTAGGTTTGAAACGCATTGCTTCTCAAAACGGAAGCCCATTGGTTTCTGTAATTCAAACTAAGGCGTTGATTACAATTCATAACCCCTGTGAGTGCTGGATTAAGCTCTACGGGTGCCGCATAAAATTGCGAAAAATGGATGTCTTGTGCCGAAGCAGTTAAGCTCAAAAAGCCTAATAGAATGAGTAAATGGAATTTTCTCATGTTTGGAATTTGTGTGCAGCTTGACTAAATGCGAAAGAGTTGCTTTTGCTGAATTATTGATTGTAAGTTCTTAAAAAATTGTTAGATTCAATAAGTCATCAAAAACTCAAATGCTTTTAACAAACAGATGTGATTGAATTTTTGAAAATTTCGTTTTAGATAATAGTAAGATACAAATTTACCGCCTAATTATTCCCTTCAAAAATAAAGAAAACCTTTTAAATCTTTCTGTTAAAAATAAAGATAACAGTTATTTAATAATTTTCTCCGTCGGTTCAAAAACGTTGGACACTTTCTATTATTTCAAAACTGTGCCAAAATAATCCGTTTAAGGTATTTAACACTTCTTATGAATCTTACTTTTAAGTTCAATAATACTTCTTCAACCCTGCATTTTGGAAAAGATGCTTTAATTTGCTAATTTATAATGCGTTAGAAATCAGTTTCTTAAAAAATATTTTTTAATATAAAACCCAAAAATACTGAGGGGTTCGCTTAATTACTATTTACGATATGTTAAAGTTTCATTTTTTTTCACTTTTACCCCTTTTATGAACCAAAAGACCATTGTTGCTCAAATGGAATTAGCTTTCCTCAAAAATGATATTCGCTATTCATCATTTATAATTCATCATTCATCATTATTTTAAACCTCTGTTCGCCATTTTGCACCATATTCTTCGACGAGTATGTTGTCGTAATAATCGGCTTTTTCGAACAAATTACCCAATAATTTTTCCGCAACTGCCTCCTTCAAATAACGATCATAGATGAGCAAAGATAGCATTATATCTTGACCTCTCACACTCAATGTTACGCCTTCATTTCTAAAATTTTCTCGTAGAAGATACTCATAAACCAATTTAATATTTTGCGGCGGCAAGGTGCAAAGTGCCGCATCACATATTATTAAGCCTGTTTGGGCATGATAAGCAATGTTTATTTTGGCTGAACCTTGGCGTATTTCCCAATTATTAGGCCCCCGACGACTCAATGGGATGTCATAATTCAACTTTTTGAGCATGTTTTCAATGGTCAAACCGACTCCTTCCGACAAATATTCCTCCGAATCTGTTGCTAATTTCACTTTTGTGCCACAGTGAGGGCAATATCCTTTCTCAATGGTGCTTGTGAAAACAAGATTTAAACACGATTCGCAACGTGCTCCAACTTCGCCCATTCCTTTCTTAAACGCTTCAATGGCATCATTTAAGTATTTAGAAGGCAAAGAAAAACCTATCGTGTTACCATTCTGTATAATAAACGTGTTAACTCCAACCACATCCCCCTCAGTATTTATGAGTGGTCCGCCCGAATTGCCAGGGTTGAGTGCTGCATCATGTTGAATATAATCAATATTATTAAAGATGTGGCGAGGATTAGAAACGATGCCTTGGGTAAAAGAATATTTCAACCCAAAAGGATGACCAATTGCCGTAACTCGCTCACCCTCACGCACGAGCGTAGGTGCGAGACTGACAATAGGAATGGGTGCATCGGCGGGCATTTCCAAAAATGCTAAATCAAATTTTGCATCATTATATAACACACGACTAATCTGACGAGGCAGACCCACGCCTTCAATCGTCACTTCACGGTTGCCCTCAACCACGTGATTGTTGGTCACAATCAAGTTAGGCTCTTTAAGGTAAAACCCTGTGCCTGTACTAAAAGGTGTAGCAATCTGAATGACAACGCTCTTGTATGTTTCTACTATTTGCTGCATAAA
>JAYTMW010000903.1:0-12111 GCA_043728105.1 Saprospiraceae bacterium
CCAAAACGCTCAAACCATTCCCGTCTGCGTTTCAAAACCTCGACGTGTTTTGAGTCATAAACGTAGGCTTTTAAGGCTTCAATATCTTCCCAAACCGACATATTCACGATGATGCGGTCGTCGTCGAAAGGGTTTAAATCGGTGGCACTATTACCGTCACCTTTGAGTCGCCACACGAAGCCTTTGCTGGCTTCGGCAATGGCATTTATTTCGTCGAGCATGTCCACAAAATCTTTCATAATGGGGTCTTCGATGTTCACGCCTTTCATGCGGGCGATGTTGACTTGTGCTAAGTGGTATTTCATAGATTTTTTGTTAAATGCTGAATTGTGAATCCGTAGTATTGGGCTAAAATACCTCAAAATACTGAGGGGGCCCCATTTTGTTGATTTTGGCATTACTTGTTCATAAAGTAAAGATAAATCGGGTTGCTTTTTTCCGTATTAGATATTTTTTTTAAGGAAAACGAAGAGGTAGGCGACCGAGCGGTGATGTAACATTTCGAGTATTTTACAAGAAGAAACGCACGCTTAAAAACCTTAAAATTATCGGCAATGTTATGTCAAAACACTACCGCCTACCTCTTCGTTTTCCTTAAAAAAAACATCTAATACGGAAAAGTAATTTTTACGATGTTAAGTTTATTCCGAACTGAAAACCATTTTTAGTGTAAAAAATTATTTGTAACTTGTTGATAATCAATATTTTAAGGCGTTAAACAAAAAATAATATACCCAAATTGGTCTTTATATTTTTTTTAATCAAGACAAATTTTTTGAGAAATAATGGATTATTTAAAAAGAATTTAACGCAGAGTAAAGGAAATAGAATGACTAAGTTGGGTAGATTATTTTTTGTTTAACGCCTTATTGCGCAAAATTAGTTGCAAACAAAGAAAATTATAGGACATTTTAAAATTGGATTGATTAAAAAAAATTGTCAGCGTGATACACTATCACGCCGACAATTTTTATATTGTAATAAATAATAAAACATAACTATTTGAAAATCAATATATTATATTGATTTATCAAGATTCAATATTTTCTAAAAGAATGTCTTTCAACTCCTTTACCGAAATATCTAAATGCGAAGCATCGTAAATGCACTCCCCATTTCTGATTAAAAGAACTTGGGGCGATTCGTGATACACATCCAATTTATCAGCTATGGCAGTTGAAATGTTCCTGTATTCAATCAAATCCAGATAGTATGGCGTAATTTCATCGGCTGTGAAATGCCACGCTTTTTCGAGACGAGACTTTGCCATTGAGGAAATATTACATCGGGTAGAATGTTTGAATATTAATGCTGTTTGAGAAGAAGAACCTTCAATAAGGCTTGCTAATTGAGGTTCAGACTCAAGTGGAATCCAATTAATCATAGTAAAACAGGCGGATTTTGAATATTTGGTAATTATTTTTTGGCCTCAACTTTTGAAACCATCTTATAAGGACAGCCATAGCCTCTATTGCAAGAGGAGAAAAGAACAGCTATGAAAGCCACAGCAATTAAAGCGATAAAAAAACGACGTTCAACTAAATTTTTCATTACAGGATCAAATTTGTTTAATTATAAATAAAACGCAAAATTATGTACTTTTTTAATAATATATCCTAAAAAAGTTACATTTCTAACGGTTTTTTTTATATTTTGTTGTTAATCTAATGTGAATGTTTCAAAGTTCAATGGTTTTATTGTCTCAACCCTCAAATTTAAGATTTGAAACAACGGAATTTTCGACCCCCTCAGTATTTTTTCTAAAAAGTATCTAAACCATCTACATCCAACACCAATTTTCCTTTTGCGGCAATATAAGCTTTTATGTTACCCTGCGTTAACAGTATTTTATCAACCTTAATGTCGTCCACCGAACCATTTAAAGATACGTTGTTGTTAAATTTATAGTTTTTAAGTTGATCGTTCATCATTGTTTTAAAATATTTAACGTTTTCATCCAAAGGAAAAACACACGATTGCTTAATTTTTTTCAAAATTGTCCGATCAAATAACCATGATGCACTCCGCATGAGAAAACTTTTTGTCTCTAAATCATAGTCTAAATCCTCCATCTCTATCGTGTTTTTCAAAGGATTAAAAATCGGTCTGCCAATCAAATAAAGACTTCCAGTGTAGTCCCCAGAAAATTTTGTGTTGACCACAATTTTATCATTTTGCCCAAACATTTGAATGTCTTCAACCCGAATGGTTTTGCCACCTGGATTAAAAACTTGACCTTTTACAAAGGTTTTTGCCATTTGCTCCGCTTCTTTTATGGATATATCGGTTGTCAAATTGATGTTAAAATCATTAGAAAGCACACTGTTATTAATCTGAAAAGACGGTAGATTGGTGTTAGGTCTAAAAGAAGGTTGTAAATTGCCCGCAATGACTTCCACAATTGACTCCGCCGTGATGACGCTTTCTATGGCGTTACCCGTACTTCTCAAAGGTGTCATAGAGACTTTCTGAGGAGTCAACTTAATCCACCAAGTGCCATAAGTGCTGTTGATACTGACTGGTTGTTGCATGATGCGCCAAGCCTCATCTAAATTACTTCTAATTTGTAACTGATTTTTCATTTGTTGATCAATGGCATTGCTCAAGGTTGACTTACTTCTGTCAATGATAATATTGGCGATATATTTCACATCAATATTACCCAAACCAGTCTTAACAACCATATTCCGAAGCCAGTCGTAGCTCGCCAATTCCGTTCTTGGCTCAACCGACCAATCGGGCTTAATATTCAAAGTTGTTTTAAACGTTAGAGCAATTTCCCCTTCTGATTCGATGCCTCGACTACCAATAATCTTTTTAAAAACCCATAATTTGAGCGGCACACGATAGGTCATTTGCAAACCTTCTAACCTAATGCTGATATTTTGGCTCTTTGTTGCCTTCATCATCATTCCGTCGTCCTCCAAATTACCGTCATCATAGATAATACCATTCAATTTGTTATTCAAAGCCCGCTCAATTTCGGCAGCTTTAAGCCGAACTGGAATACTGACGGTGGATACTGAGGGGGGGATTTCAACGACTTGTTGATAACTTTCCATCGGACGCTGCGGTTGGTTTTTGACTGAGCCACAAGCAGCTCCCCAAAAAATGATACTAAAAAAAGAAATACGCATTAAAATATTTGACATGATGATTTTTTTGACGCAAATATAAATAGCGTATCTCGTATTGTGATGGCATGAAGCGTAAATCATGCATCGGTTGATTATAAATTATCAAAAGTAATAGCCATGTTGGCATTGTCAACGGCCCAAATAAATGCTTCATCTTTGGCTTTAAAAGGTTGAATATCTATTTGAATGGCTTTTATTTTTGAATATTTAAACACATAATTATAAAGAAAAGCAACCCTTTGCTTCGTGTATTTACCGTTTCTTTTTACCCGAATAATCAATTTATAGGTCTTATATTTTTCAAATACTTCAATCAATCTATCAAAATAAGCATTTCGAACGATGCCCTCACCTTCGTGATATCCATCAGTTGTTATAGATCTCTTTTTTTTATCAAACTGCATTTGATTGCCGTTGTTTACAATTGTTTCATATAAAAAATCAATCAGCAATACCGTTTTAACTTTACCATTAGGATTACCAATTACATAATCTTCACACCCAATTTGACTAATCACGGAAAGGTTGTCAATCAAAATATTGCCATTATAAGGCTTAGAATCAGCATAATTTGCTTTAAACACAAGCGTTTTGCAATCATTCCTCAATTGCACATTGAAAATATATTTTTTCCAATTGTCATGATGAACAGCTTTCGTTTCAACCAACCACGTTTCATCTGTTAAATTGCAACTGTCATTTTTAAGCCCATAAATTTCGAGTTTTAAGGGCTTTTTGAAAGAAATTATTTCACTTTTTGAGGCGTTTTCATTGATGTATTTTTCACTCTTTGCCAAATAAAGGCTAAAGCGATAACAATTTCCTGCCTTCAAGACAACCGGCAAATCTTGTCTGAATGATTCAGTAGTACCATTATCATTGGCAACCAAACTTATATATGTTTTTCCTTGAAAAGGCGGTAGCCTTACGCCAAAGCTACCGGGCTGAATGTCTGGCAACAATTCAATACCAGTGCCACATGCCACCCAATTGTTGGGTAATTTTGAGGCCCCTTTTACTCCATCAAAAGAAGGATTTTTAAACTCAATAATCTGAGCAGAATCAATCTTGAAAAAATTTTGAGCCAAAATTTTTTGACTAAAAGAACCGATAAAAATTAAGATAAAAAATTTATTTAAAATCATTGGAGCATGAATGTTTTACTTTAGGAATGATGAAACAATAAAGTATCATTCCTTAATTCTCTAAATTATTTTTGATTTTAATACAATTTTGTGTTTTTTAACGTAGAGAAAGTCTAAATATCAAACAAAATATTGTAAAATATGGAAATTTATGTACCTTCGTTATCCTTACAATTATTTTTTTTGTTGAAATACTGAGGGGTTATCGAAATTAACATAAAATTCTTTGTTCTCATACATTTTTTTAAAAAACTTACATAATTGGCTCAGAAAATATACGCTATCATAGATATTGAAACCACGGGCGGAAAAGCGGATGCTGACAAGATAACCGAAATCGCCATCATGCTGCATGATGGCAAAAGGATTATTGATACTTTTGAAACCCTCATAAATCCAGAACGCTCAATTCCTTATTACATCACCCAAGTAACAGGCATCACCGACGACATGGTGGCAGAAGCACCTAAGTTTTATGAAGTAGCGAAACAAATTGTAAAAATGACTGAGGGAGCCATCTTCGTTGCGCACAATGTTCGGTTCGACTATGGTTTCGTTCAAGAAGAATTTAGACGTTTAGGGTTCACATATATACGCAAGCAATTGTGTACCGTGCGATTGAGTCGGACAGCCTTCCCTGGTTTGCGCTCTTATGCTTTAGGTAATCTCATCACGCATTTCAAAATAAAAGTCGCTGATCGCCATCGGGCAATGGCGGATGTAAAAGCTACGGCTGAAATTTTTGAAAAAATATTGCTCAAAGAAGGTAATTTAGAAGCAGCCGATGCTTTTATTAATAAGGGACTTAAAGAAAATCAGTTGCCCAATGGTATCACTTTGGAACGATTGCATCAACTGCCTGAGTCATGTGGCGTTTATTATTTCCACGATAAAGAAGGCAATGTGATTTACGTGGGCAAAAGCATCAACATCCAAAAGCGCATTTTTGAACATTTTAACGATAAAACAGCCAAAGGCGATAAACTACAACAATACGTTTTCGACATCAGTTTTGAAGAAACAGGCAGCGAATTAATTGCTCTATTGTTTGAAGATGCGGAGATAAAAAAGATAAAACCTGTCATCAATAAAGCGCAGCGTAAGACATATTTTCCATATTGCATTTATAGTTTCGTGGACGAAAAAGGGTATATACGCTTTCATGCCGTAAAAAATGTAGCGGCTATTCGCAAAAAGAACGTCATTCTTTATGAGTTTGAAAAACTAATAGAAGCCAAATCTTATCTAAAAAACTTAGCCAAGCGACATGAGCTCTGTGATAAGCTCATGGAGGTTCAAAATACTGAGGGGTCCTGTTTCAATCATCAGATAGGATTATGCAAGGGAGCTTGTTGCGAAAAAGAAGATTTTACGGCTTATAATGAAAGAGCTAACTTAGCAAAAGATAGCCTCAACACAGTCTTTGAAAACGATTTCTTCATATTGGACAAAGGGAGAAATAGAGAAGAAATAGCCATCATTCTAATCCAAAACGGACATTATCACGGCTATGGCTACATGGATAACTCGGCTGCAACGATAGAAGATTATTTTGAAGCAGTCAAAAAATATCCTCGCCATGCAGATACACATCATATTATTAGAAAATTTATAAGTGGCAATGGAAAAGTAAAAATTATAAAAATCTAATCAAGTTCAATCTAAAAAATCCTGTAATCCTGTCCCAAAAAATAAAAGTCTCGTTGGAAAACCAACGAGACTTTTTATTTATGAGTCATTTTATTTTTACTCAAGTTTGAACTTAATCGGCAACGTGTAAGCTACACGCACTGCACGACCTTGTTGCTTTCCAGGCTTCCATCTTGGCATGTTACCGACGACACGTGTTGCCTCGTCGTTACATCCCCCTCCAATGCCACGCTTGACACTAACATCTACGATTGAACCGTCTGTGTTAACAACAAAACCGACATAAACAGTACCTTCAATACCGTTTTCACGAGCTACCGCAGGATATTTCACATTTGCGCTTAGCCACTTGAAAAGTGCGGCTTGACCATCTGGAAACTCTGGCTGTTGCTCTACGATAGTAAAGATTTGCTCTGGCTTAGGCTTTTCTTCCTCCTTTTCAACGGGTGGTGGCGGCGGCGGTGGCGGTGGTGCTTCGGGTGCAATATACTTTGCATTCGTATCACCTTTCACCGTGGTCGTACCAATGTCCACGTTTTTAGGAATTTCTGGCGGAATAATCGGCGCTTTCTCCTCTGGCACCTCCTTGTCCTCCTTCACCTTAGGCGGCACAAATTGAATTTGTGGCTTCACAGGTGGTGGTGGTGGCGGCGGTGGCGGTGGTGGTGGCGGTGGAGCCGTTTTATCAAGTGGTGGAGGCTCAGCCAAAACCACTTCTTTCATCACCAAGTCGTCCTTCTTCATGTAACCTTTGATTCTATCAGCAATAAGCGGATAGCCAATCAAAAGCAAAAAGAAAGCAGTTCCAATGATAACACCACGCTGCACGTGCTTACCATAAAGCTGACGCAAATAGTAACCACCGTAGGATTTGTTTCTGCCGTCAAAAACAACATCATCCAATGAGATTTTTGAAATATCTTTGTAATCCATTGATATTAAATTGTGATTGTTTCGAAATCAATTTATTTTGGTAACGCACCCACAAGCTCCATTATTGTAGTATCCACTTTGTCTAAATCAACTAACGCATAAGATTTTACACCCGTAATACGCATCTCGTCCAAAATGTCCACCATGTTTTTATATTTCGCTTTTGGCATCGCTTTAATCAACACAACGAGAGTATCTTTATTACCATACTGTTGTGCTACTTCATCTTGACGATTACGAATAGCACCTCTAAGACCTTTTGAGGAAAAATCTGTAGAATCCACTTTTAATTTGCCTTGAGCCAAATCTTCATCGGAGGCAACATAATAATAAACTCTATCATTTTGACCTAACAGAATACTCATTGAACGAGTTTTCTTTAAAGGAGGCGATTTTGTAAGATCGTCATTTTTAGCAGGCTTGATAATTTCCATCGTCTTAGGCTTACTAAATGTTGTTGCCAACATAAAGAAAGTGATTAAGAGAAAACCCAAATCCACCATCGGTGTCATATCCACGTGTGGGGCACCTTTTTTCCCGGTATCTATTGAAGCCATTATAAAATGTCTTTAATTTTGAAAAATTTAGTTATTCAGGTGCAGCGCGAGCTGACGTGATTAAATTGAACCGATTAGAATTTGTTTTTCTAAGCGTTTCAATAACATCATCAATGTTTTTGTAATCACTGAGTTTGTCTGCTTTAATGGCAATCCTTAAATTTGAATTGATTGATCTACCAATTACGATTAATTCTGCCAAATCGTTTTTCGCCAATGGGTCATCATTGGGTCCAGCGGCAAGGCCAGGCAATGGGGCTTTAGGATTCACTCTCAAACCTTCTTGCTTGAAATTTCTTAAATCATCCGAAGATAGATTCAACAAGCCAGCAAGTTTGTCTAAGGGAACACCAAACTGATCCATCAACTTGAAACGTTTTTGCATATCGCCAGTAATTTGAAAGCCATATCTTTTGGCTAATTCGTCCAAAATAGCCACACGGGTAAATTGGTCATCAACACCATAAAATATTCTACCATCGTTACCGACCGAAATAAGCAAAACATCCTTATCAGGGATAGGTATCTGTGCCGTCGAACCCGGTATCTCAACTTGAACAGGCTCGTTAGGCTTGAACTTTGTCGTCAAGATAAAGAATGTCAAAAGCAAGAATGCAACATCACACATGGCCGTCATGTCCATCGTGATATTATGCTTTTTCATTTTAACTTTAGGCATGTTTCAATATTTTAGTAGTTAAAAAACAGATTTGCAAAATAGTGTATAACTGATAGCGGATAATTGATAATATTTAAAAGTAGGTAGTATTTATTGAGTAATTAGTATTGAGTATTGAGACCACATAAGACATTGATAATCAATATTTTATGGTAAAAATAATCTTAACTAATTTCAATAAACTACTTAGTGAACCCGTTTTTACACTCATTCATTTACTCAATCTAAAATCAATCATTACAATCAATTACTTACCGTGGTGCGTCGAAAATGTCTGTCCCATACTGAAACTTGCCTCATCAATGCGGTAACTTAACGCATCAATTTTGGTTGTGAAAAAATTGTACATGATAATCGCAACCGCCGATGTACCGATACCCAAAGCCGTGTTAATCAAGGCCTCAGAGATACCCGTTGATAAAGCAGAGGCATCTGGTGCACCCGCATTTGCCATCGCCGAGAACGACTTGATCATACCTAATACCGTTCCGAGTAGGGCAATCAAAGTACCTACTGATGCGATAGTCGATAAAATCGGCATGTTTTTGTTTAACATAGGCATTTCAAGAGCCGTAGCTTCTTCAACCTCTTGTTGGATAGATGCAATCTTCGCATCTTTGTCTAATTCGTGGTTGCCCATCATTTCTTTGTACTTCACTAACCCGCTACGTACAACATTAGCCACTGAACCTTTTTGCTTATCGCACTCACCGATAGCAGCATCTACGTTGTTGCCGTTCAAGTTGGATTGAACTCTCTTAACGAAATCAGCCACTGAACCATTACCCGTTGCAGCTCTGATAGTTAAAAAACGTTCAACTGAAAAAACGATTACACACATTGCACATGTCATCAATAGAGGTACAATTGGTCCTCCCTTGAACACTAAGCCAAGTGTGTTTAATGGGTGTCCTTTTACGGAATCACCTCCTTCAAAATTGCCTTTCGCTCCCATCAACGTATAAAAGAGGATGAAAGAAAGGATTAGGGCAGCTACAATAACCAGTCCTGAAAACATTTCGTTGTTCTTAGACGATGAGCTTGAACTCTTTGCCGGAGCGTTGTTTGGTTTACTCATAATTCAGTAAAATTTTGAGTTGTTTAATTTAGTTTAAGAATAAAATTTAATTAATTTTTTAGCTAAAAATTATTTCCTTTTCGCAGAGAAAATTCATTAATAACAAGTGCAATTATACAATATAAAACTGATTCACAAAGAATCTTCTAAAAAAAATTTTGTTAACTCCCTTAATTTTTAAAAAATAATTGGCTTTCACTTCTATTCTCCTAATTAAAAAAAGCATAGTCAGATTGAGTTTATTTCAATATAAATACCGTTTGCACAACATTTGTTATCGTTCACCCAGATATTTAAACACGATTTCTTCTGTTTAAAATTAATTTTAATATAAAAAACCATCAAAAAACATCAAAATACTGAGGGGGTGCTTATCTTATTAAATAGATGCAACTATTTTTAAAAATGGTGTGCCGAGCATAAAAAAATATTCAAAAAAAATCCTTTTGAGTCGCAAAACTCAAAAGGATTTATCTATTATATTATTTATTTATTTTATTTAATCATTCACATTGAGCAACAATTTTAGCTGTGTAGCGTCTTCGGGTTTCATCTTTCCACTCAATATCAAGCGCAATTCTCGCCGCCGTGCCGCTTCTTCATATTGTTTTTCTTCTTCATTTGATAAAGGAATTACTACGGGTACAGCACAGGGTTTCAGATGCACTTCATCCAAAGCCACAAAAGTAAGATACGCATGGTTGCAACGGCGTGGATTCCCGCCCTTCATATCTGCCGCAAAAACTTCGACATACACTTCCACCGACGTATTAAATGCCCTCGTCACGTTGGCTTCGAGCGTCACGATGTCACCTTTATATATAGGTTTCTGAAACGAAACGTGGTCAACTGATACCGTCACGATTTGCGATTCGCAATGCCGACCTGCACATATAGCGGCGGCAATGTCCATCCATTTCATCAAATTGCCACCCATCAAGTTGCCCATCGGGTTCGTATCGTTGGGCATCACCATTTCGGTCATCACCGTGTGCGACTCTATTACTTTTTTTGATTTCATAATTTATTGGATTTTAAGATTTTAGGATTTTAAGAGTTTAAGAGTTTACAATTGTAAAACCCTAAAATCTTAAAATCTTAAAATCCTAACGTCTTGAAATATCTCATCTAATCATCACCCCTCGCCTTTCCAAAAAAGGGATGGGTGTAAAATGTGCCTTATCCATGCTACCCACTACGAACACATATTTTTTATCGTAAAGATGCCCACCGTGCGAAAAACTCACCCAAAACTCGTGCGACATCCAAAACAACTCTTTATAAATGGGCTCAATCGGGTGCATCCCCAAAGGCCCAATTTCTTCAAAAAAATGACGCAGCGTAGAAGTGGCTCGCTTCTCGCCTTTCTCATCTTCGCCGTAGCCACGAGAAACCACCATCACATTTTGAATGGGTTCGTCTTTCAGATTAATGATGTAGGTATCCCAAAGCTCCTCGTCCACATTTTCATCGGGTGGCGATACGACGATGGCTAAATCTTCTACTTTAAGTTCGGGTATGTCCTTTTTCATACGCAATACAAGTAATGATGAATGATAAATGATGAACGATGAATATTTTAAACCATTGAAAATCAAGGGCTTAACAAGATTTAAAACAATGTTTTTTTGATTCAACTAAGTGTAAAGACAAAATAAATCAAGAAAATATAATGCTTTCAGCTTCATCAAGCCAAAGGCATGACTGAGGGGTATCAATCTTTATAAACAATTGACTTTCAGCAAGTTATAACTCTTCAAGGGTTTAAAACCCTTGAAGAGTTGTTCTAAATAATTTTGTCTCCACACTTACGTATATATATGTGTGAACCCATAAAAAATGAAAAAACAAGAATTTTAGGTCAAAATACTGAGGGGCCTCTTTAAAACTTTAAAATTCGTAAATTCGTAAATCCCAAAAATTCGTAGCCCAAATTTACTCAAAATCAAACCCAAAAACATCGGCAAAATGCCTTTTCAATTTTTCTTTCACTTCTTCTACGTCCACGGGGCGATCAAGTTCCAAAGCCAATGTTGTTACCGTTTTGTCTTCATCAACAATACCGCATGGAATGATGTTTTTAAAATACTTTAAATCTGTATTCACATTAAAAGCAAAACCGTGCATCGTCACCCACCGACTTAAATGAACCCCAATAGCACAAATTTTCCGCTTCGGCTTATCTCCCACCCCTTCAAACCACACGCCCGTAAATTCTTTAATTCTCACGCCTTCCAAATCATACTCCGCCAGCGTGCGAATGATGACTTCTTCAAGGCTACGCACGTATTTATGGACATCATTGAAAAAATAATCCAAATCAAAAATCGGATAACCCGTTATTTGCCCTGGCCCATGATACGTAATATCACCACCTCGATTGATTTTAAAAAACTCGACCCCCTCAGTATTTAGCCCATTTTCATCCAAAAGCAAGTTGTCCATGCTGCCACTTTTGCCCAACGTGTAAACAGGATTGTGTTCACAAAAAACGAGGTAATGTTTTTGGATAAAATCAGAAACTATATCTTGCCCTTCGGTTGCTTTTCGAGCCGCAATTTTTCCATCAATCAATTCCCGTTGCAATTGAAATTGATAATCCCATGCCTCGGCATAAGAAATGTGTTTCAAATCTTGATAAATGACTTTTGGCTTCAATGCTAATATTTTTCGCAAAGCTAAATCAGAATGAATAGAATTTGTAGAGAATGAAGGGAATAATGATTTAACGGATTAACGGATTAGTAGGATTTAACGATTTTTATAGTAATGCCGTCAAAAAATCCTTAAATCCTACTAATCCCTTAATCCGTGTAAAAAATCATCTGCGTCAAATATTTACAAAAAAAAATACTTTTTTAATCTTCGTACCATCGTCTCAATTTTTTTCCTACTTTTAACCGTTTTTGAATTTTAAATTTCACTATCGAAC
>JAYTMW010000904.1:0-3472 GCA_043728105.1 Saprospiraceae bacterium
ATTTTAGAAAAACGTGCGCTGCCGTCATCTCAAAACCTTCAATCACGGAGGCCGCACTGCACAAGTCTTCACCCGTACAGATACGCACATCTTTGGGTGAGGTATAAATTTCGACCATCTCGAATTCGGGTGAAATAATCCAAAATACTTTAACACCTGCGTTAAAATATTCACGAATCTTACGCGACACATGATTTTTCTCTTCGTTGTCAGAAATGATTTCGACAACGAATTCAGACATCACATCTGTATTCGTTTTGATATTTTCGGCTTTAATGTAAGCAATATCGGGCTTGCGAATTTTCTTAATCGCCGTTTTTTGATTCAATTCAGCCACTAACATATCGCGGTTTTGGAAAGCCTGTGTTTGATTGAAGACAAACAAAAGGTTAGAATAAATGTAGAGTTCATTAAATTTCATAGCGTTGGTCTTCTCGATAATACCGTTATTAAATTCATATTTGAAGCCATCTTCTACGGCATCGAATCGGGCGTAAAAGTCTGCCAAAGTCAACCGAATCGGCTGCACTTTTGTCGGCGTGAAAGCCGTTAGGTTTGTCTCTTTTTGAGTGGCTACTGCTATGGACATAGTTCTTAATTTGTCACAAAAATAAGGTTTTTAATTAAATATCCAAGAAAATGCGTCAATTTATCAAAAATAGGGACGGAGTACCCAAAGTAAAATCGCCCATCAGCCAAGCCGTTGTGGTTGGCAAACACTGCTACATTAGTGGACAATTAGCGACTGATTTTGAAGGAAATTATGTCGAAAGCGACGTTTTAAATGAAGCAAAATTGGCTTTTAGCAATATATTTGCTATCGCAAAAGCGGCGGGATTTGCCGTTTCTGACATCGTTTTCGTTGATTTGGCGTTTATCAATTTAGGCGATATTCACGAGTTCAATGTTTTATACGACAGTCTTTTTCCTGAAAATAGAAAACCCGCAAGGACGGTTTATCAAGCGGCGGCTTTGCCTTATGGTGGAAAAATCAAGGTGACGGCAGTGGCGATAAAAGATTGATTTTAAGCACCCCTCAGTATTTTGCTTGTTTTTTATTCAAAAATCATTAATTTTGTTAAAAATTTTAAAAAATGGAAAGAATAACTATTAATCCGAATGTCTGTAAAGGCAAACCTTCAATTCGTAATATGCGTTTTACGGTTAGCCAAATGCTTGAATTGTTAGCGAGTGGTATGTCCCATGAGGAGATATTATCAGATTATCCGTTTATCGAACAGGCTGATATTTCGGCTTGCTTGATGTATGCTTCATCGATAAGCAACACTAAAAATATTTACCCTTTACCTAATGCCGCTTGATATGTTGAGATTCATCGTTGATACGCAATTACCGCCTAAATTGGCGAAATTTCTCCGAGACAAGGGCTTTCCTGCTGTCCACACGACTTATTTTCCTAGTGGACATTTGCTTGAGGATAGCGAGATTATAGAAATAGCTATCCGAGACAACCGTGTAATCATTACAAAAGATAGTGATTTTCTTGACAATTTTCTGCTCAACGGTATTCCTCCCAAAGTGTTAATGCTTCAATTTGGGAATGTCAGCAATGCTGAACTTCTAGCTTTATTCGAGCGTGAAATAGCACAAATAGTACAAATATTCTCCGAAAATGGAGATTTTATTACGTTCAATAGAACGCATATTTCAGTTTATTGACCCCTCGGTATTTAACGACTAAATTATTGAAAATCAATTATTTAACGCAATTTCACCTTTCAATGCACTTACGGCAACCGTCTCTGGCGAAGCCAAATAAATCTCCGCATCTGGATTGCCCATCCGTCCTTTAAAATTCCGATTTGCTGCCGAAATAACGACCTCTCCGTCCGCAGGAACGCCCTCGTGCGAGCCTACGCATGGGCCGCAACCTGCATTGATGAGCGTTGCCCCCGCCGAAATCAAGGTAAATGCTGTGCCATCGGCAATTGCATGAAGCAACACCTGTTTTGACGCTGGCGCAATAATCATTCTAACGTGTGGTGCGGTTTGTCCTTCAAAATCGCCGCCGCAATCTGCAAATCTTCCAACCGCCCATTGACGCACGTCCCAATAAACGCATAATCAATTTTTTTACCCAAATGTGCTGCCACTTCGGCAATGTTGTCGGGTGAATTTGGCACGGCCAAAAGCGGTTTTAAATCACGCACGTCGAAGGCGAAAGTCGCTGAATATTCCGCATCCGCATCGGGATAAGTCGGCTCGAAAGAGTAAGGTAGTGTCAAACCTTTTGGATGGACAAAACCCGTTTTTCCGCCAATCTCGGCAATCATATTACACATGACCATTCTGCTAGATAAAGTAAAATCATCAAACGTATCTCCTTCAAATTCAACGGATTGATACGTTGCTCCCGAAATTGTGAGTTGACCAACAATGAACAAAATTAAGTCTTTGGCACTCACGCCTTTGGCCAATTTGCCCCGACAAATCACCCGCAAAGTCTTCGGCACTTTCAACCAAATTTTGCCCGTCAACATAACAGCCGCCAAGTCCGTCGAGCCAATGCCACAGGCCAAAGCATTCAAAGCCCCGTAAATCGGCGTGTGCGAATCCGCGCCCATAAACACCTCATTTGGCTTCACCAATTGCTTGTCCACCATCACTTGATGGCAAATTCCTTCGCCAATTTCATACAACCGAATTCCTTGTTCCAAAGCAAAATCGCGCATCATTTTATGCAAATTTGCAATCCGTTCGTTCGGTGCGGGAGCAGCGTGGTCAATCACTAAATGGCATTTTTTATTGTCAAAAACCTGCGTACCACCCATTTCGCGGAAGGCTTTTATGGCCATCGGTGCGGTTGTATCGGTTGCCATCAAGCCGTCAACGGGCGTGATAACGAGTTCTCCTGCATATACCTTCGTGCCGACGTGTTGCGACAATATTTTTTCAGCTATGGTTTGTCCTTTCATTATTAGTTTCCTATTAATTTCATCTCCAATTTCTTCACAACATTGTATTTTGGCGCAGCCAATTTCTCAATAATTTGCCATGAAACGCCGTCTGGCCCCTTGAAAACAAAGCTGTTTTCGCCAAATTCATTCTTTTGAATCTCACGCGGTTTGATGCCCAATTTCATCAAATTGTCATAGACCATTTTGAGTTTTGGCGTATAAAACGAATGCAGCGTAATGCCCAATTCACCAATTTGTTGATGTTCCGTGCGGTCGGGTTTGGGTTGTTGCGGGATAAAAAACTTCAATTTTCCACAAATATCGTTCGGTGATACAAAGCCTTGATAGATGTGCGATGTACCGTCGGGCATGACAAAAACTTGCTTTGGGCCTTTGAGCCAATCGCCGTCAATTTCAGGTTCTTTTTCGGGTTTCATGCCCAAACCTTCGCTCAAATAGCGCAAACAATCCATGTTTTCGGCTTTTATCGTAAAATCGTGGTGCGTAAATTCACTCGTTTTCAAAGGCGCATTCTGATTTATGACGCCATAACC
>JAYTMW010000905.1:0-1533 GCA_043728105.1 Saprospiraceae bacterium
TATGAATTAAATTTTAACCCCAAAACCAATTCTAAATTGTGGTTTAAACACAAAATTAGCCAATACCTCATTTGTCGTCCTTGCAAAAGTTGGCAAAACGGGGTTAGCTGTGTAAGCGTAAGTGGCTTCTCCTTGCAAAAACGTAAGCGGAACATTCACATCCAATAAAAGTCTATCCGTCAGATGCCAACACCACCGAGGCACGATGGAGATGTTGGTAGTCAATGCGAATTTATAAAACGGAAAAGAAGAGGTCGTGTAAGGCACACTCTTGTTATAAGAAAAAATGGGATTTGCGGAAATGCCCACATAAAACTTGCTTTTTTCACTTTCGAGCATGCGCCAAGCCCATTCAAAACGAGAACCAACCGCTAAAGAAAAAGAAGTTGCCCCTCTTGCTGAAACTGTTATGTTTGGGCTACTAACAGGAGTTGTCGTCGTTACGTTGTCCGAATATTCCAAATTGTTTAACGAAAAAGACATTTCAAAAAAACGTCCATTGGTTTTAGTTTTAGAAAAAGCGAAAGAAGGATAAATATTGAATCTTTTAAACTCATTAATATTGACATAATTATTGTCTTGAGAGATCGTTTTTTCAGCTTCATAGCTCGTTTCTAAATAGACTTTAAGATATTTTGTCGTTTCTTTTTTGTCCTTTTTTGCATTTTTGTTTTGTGCATAAAGGGCGTTTGTGATGGGTGAAAATGATGCTAAAATTAAGCAAAAAAGGGCGTTGTTGAATTGTTTTTCCATATTCCGTGAGTTGATTAAATGATGAAATGAATACTTCATAAACGGAATGAAAAAGCAAAGATTTTAGAAGTTTTTATTTTAACATATTTATTTTTCAAGAAGCATCAACGGCTTTACACTCAAACTATCGCCCCGTTCAAAAATTATCATAGCGGCTTCTGATTTATGGGCTTCATCAACTTGTGAAACATTCCATTCAATCCGTTTTTCCCAAAAATTTTTATGATAAACAACACCCCTCAGTATGTAAGCCTTTTCGAACTGATTTGTCCAATCTATCATGCGTTGTTTGTTGTCATTAAACCATTTTTCATTATTCAAATTTTTGACATACCAACGGGGTTTATTCGAATCCATTTCTCTGAAAAATTGTTCCAACATTTGGGTCGCATAAGGTTGTTTTTCGTAAAAAGGATAGTTGTAAAGATAGCCCGAGGCGGATTTTAAATCTGCATAAAAATTGAGTTGTGGCTCATTAGCAACCTGCCCGATTCTGTCGTCGGGGTTCGAGTTTGATTGTAACACCCGACCTATATCTCGTAACTCATTGAAAGAATCGAAACCATACAAAAGGTTGATGAATTCACCGTTTTTATACTTGCCAATCTCTGGAAATTGATCATAAATAGAAGTGCCTACACTTACTGATAAAAGTAAAATATAGACCATTTTCAAGGCATTGTCCTTGCAAATCGAGTAAAACCAAGCCAAAAAGTAACCCGTCAACATAGCCATCGAGGGATGAATGTAAAGAAAATAATGTGGGCGATAATACCAACC
>JAYTMW010000906.1:0-20486 GCA_043728105.1 Saprospiraceae bacterium
AGATGATAGATGTTTTAATCGCACAGGTTGGATTTATCCGCCGAATGTATTGATTATCAATGCTTTACGTGACATTCGGCGGATAAATCCGCCGCTACAGTATGTCCGCCGCCAAAACTGTCAAAGAGCCTTTAATTTTATAGAAATGATTTTTAAGATGTGGTTTTTATTTAACACATAGGCGCATAGAACACATAGTTTTTAATAATTTAATTTTATAACTAATTGATTATTAATAAATTATGTACAGTTCTATGTGACCTATATGCCTGTGTGTTAATGAAAAAATACGTTGTAATGCACTTTTTTATATAAAATACTGAGGGGGTAAGCACATTACCCCCTCGGCGAATGAATTCGCCGCTACATTACCCCCTCGGCGAATGAATTCGCCGCTACATTATTCCACAATCAGCTTATGAATCTGCATCTCCAAACCATTCACCAAGCGGATAAAATACACGCCTGTATTCAAGCCTTCAATAGAATATTCGTTGCTTTCCTTAGGCACAAATGTTCTCACAATTTTACCCAAAGCATCCACAACTTGTATCTGTTTGAAGTTTTTACCGCCTTCAATCACCACCGTTTCATGGGCTGGGTTTGGATAAATACTCACGGCTACGGACTGTTTGTGCGTGAAACTCAATACTTGGCTGTATTCAATTTTAGCATCAAATCCAACCATTTTTAAGCGATAATATTTGATATTTGTCGCCCATTTGCCATAGTCGGTTGAGAAATATTTGCTTGTGTAAGGCTTGTTTTTAGCCTTAATTTGGTCTATTCTGACGAAATTGATACCGTTTGTGCTTTGTTCTACTTCAAAATGAGACATATCTTTTTCGCTCGCTGTTTCCCAATTCAACATGATACTTTCGTTCTGTTGTTTTCCTGTGAAGTTCACCAATTGGAGTGGCAACGGAGAACCTAAGAAGTTGCCATTGGTTATCCAAAATTCACTGAAACTACTCACGTTAAACTCTAAAAAGTAGCCGTCTAAATACGGTATTTTGATGATTTGGGCGGGCGAAATCGTCAATTTTGATAGGCTGCCATTGTCCGCCAAACTCGTGTTTTCGATGCTGCCGTTGAATTTTACAACACTCAAACTACGCACTTGGTCTAAGGTTGGGTCAGCCGCTTTGAGGGCATCGAACTCGGCTTGCGTGATGAAAAGACGCACTTTCACGGGTGAAGTTGGCGCATTTTGAACCTTGATAACAAAGTTTCTACCCAAATAATACTGACCACTTTGTAGGGTAGGCGTACCACTCGGATTTTGATTGACATCAACCGTAATCGTACCCAAATTTTGTCCATTATCATTCACTTCAATAATCCGATTACCGCTTGCATCGTTGACGGGAACATAAGTCGCTGACCCTGTACTCGAACCCGTTAAGCCTGTAAACACGCCTGATGTGTTCGCAATTGGCTTGTTAACGGCTGTGTAAATGCTCATATCATCTATCGCAAAACCGTCGGCAACTACTGAATTATTGGTTTTGCACACAAAACGGAAGCGTACTTTCGATTTATCACTCAAAATACTGAGGGGTATGCTGTGTTTGGCATTTGTCCAACCTTGTTGAATACCTGTCCAAACATTGCCCGCACCGTTATACCAACCCATGCCATCGCCCGTTGCACCGAGTTTCGACCATGATGTGCCACCATCGCCGCTTATTTCCAACCACGCATAATCATCGTTGGAGGCAAATTGATAGGTTATGGCAAAATTCAAAGTTGGGTCTTGTGTGAGCGAGGTCAAATCGAAACAAGGACTGTATAAATAGCTCACTTCACCGTTGCGATGCGGCCCTGTGAGGTTCGTTTTCCATGCATTCAAACCATTGGCAGCACTGTCAACGACACCACTAAAAATGACTCCCCATTTCCAACTCGTGTTTTGTCCATTCGTGTACCAACCGTTTGCCGAACCTTCAAAACCTGTGTAATAAGGCAAAATATTGTTTGAAGAAGTGGTTGCCACCAACACTTTTATAGTATCATTGGTAGGTAAACTATCACCTCTATATTCCGTGAAAACTTCAAAATTATAGTCAATTGGCGTAGCCAAATTAGCCGTTTGGGTGAACGTAAACAAGGTACTATCATTTGGTGCAAGCGTGACATTTGCCGTGTCTCTCACAATTGTTCCACCATTAAAACGATAGGCAACAGGTATGCGATTGCGCACGGTCGTACCAAAGTTTTTAATCCAAACTTTGACAGATTCACTCGTCGTATGACTGCAACTACTGAGGGGGTACTCCAAAGCCACGCTGCCGTAGTTGGGCAACGTAAATTCGTCAACACCCAAATCAGGCGTGGTTGCATTGCGTGTTTCATCATCAATATCAAGGGAAATAAGCGCATTTACGGTAAATAAACCTTTGTTATTCACGATTGAACCATCGGTATGCAAATCGGTATCACTGATGAAAAGTGGATTACCTGTCACGCCGTTATAGTCAATACCTGCCGCTGCCAAAGCTGGGAGGTTGGCGTAATTTGTGCCATTCACCGTTGCCAAAGTTGCGCCGCCCGTGTAGAGCAAATTATAATTTTGTTCAAAATTGCCGCTTTTTGTCAAGTCCGCCGCTTTACCATTATTTTTATTGTAAAAAACATTATTGTAAACCTTCGCTTCGTCACTGTACCAAACTCTGAAAGCAACGGCATTGGCATGGGTTGAAAGATTGTTGATGCTGTTGTGCAAAACCCAACCTTTTGCCGTTGGTGCGGTTGACACAAGCATACCTATCGCCTCTTTGTTGTTGCCCACCGTAATCATGTTATTGGCAACCATGAGCGTATCAAAACCTGGTAGATTTAGATAGTTGAGGTTCATGCCCATACCATCTTGGGTATGGTGGATTTTGTTGTTTAAAATTTTATTTTTTCCACCATATTGCTCCAAATGAATGGCTGTATATCGTCCTCTCAAAGTGCCATCATTGACGGTGAAAAAAGGGCTATTTGAATACATAAGGTTTTTGCTGATAAAAATATTACGGGTTTGGAAAGCATAAATCCCTTTTTCGTATTGTTTTTGGAAAATATTTTCCTCAATCCACACATTTTTAGTCGAATCTAAATAACCGCTACTCATGGTAATACCCACCGCCGAGGTATCAAAATAGTTTTGTTTGATGACCATATCTTTACAAGCGTGCAAGCGCAAAGAAGCACTTGTGGTGTAGTCACCTGCCCCTACATTGAGGTTTCTTAAATTGCTACTTTCTAATTTTATATTGTTACAATTTGTCCAATACAACAAAGCATCATAGTAATTTACGCTCGGAGATGTATTGTTGAAACGCAATTTCCGAACCGTCACGTAACTGGCTTTTGCCATATAAAAAACAGAACCTTGTGCTGGATACTGAATACCCGTACCGATGCTATCAGCATTTTGACTCTGAATAACCAATGGACTCAAAGCACCTCGATTTGGAATACTGTCAATTATCAAACGGCTGGTGTGGATACCTGCCAATAAATTCAATGTAGAAGGGCCATAAACACCGCCAAATTTCAATTGATTGCGCAAAACTTCAAAGGTGTAAAAATCGCCCGCCCCAGAGAAATTACTGTTGCTGCCAAAAGTGTAAGTGCCATTCAAACCAGCGTAAAAATTATCGTTTTGTAGCGTGTCTGTATGCGGCACTTCGTCGGCAACGCCATTTGTCAGTACATTACTGATTTTCAATTGGTTGCGGTGAAGCGGCACATTCAAGCTGCCCAAAGTAATGGTTTGAGTTGCGCCTGATGCTATATTACCTGTGAAATTATAAGTAAAACTACCCACATTTGTTGGTGTCGAATTATTTTGAGGGTAGTTGATTAAACCCACATTAAACCGCAAACTGGTAATGGCAGCCGAGCCATTGTTGTAAATATCCACCGTTACATTGTTGTTGCCTTGCGGAAAAACTTTGCGTGGCGCATAGTCCAAAATGACGGCATCGTTGACGGGTTGCGCAAATTCATCCGCACCATAACAGGTTGTAGCCGAGCGAATTTGACCGTCAATATCCGTCAATACTGAGGGGTCGGCCGTTAACGTTTTTATGAGAATATTAGAGGTATGTAAATCATTTGCACCTTTGAAATAAGGATTTATACCCGTGATAGAGTTGACATCTTTACCCACATTTGCCGCTTTCCATTGCGCCAAAGTCGTGGCATTTGGGCTGATGCGAGTGGTAAATAAAAGGTTGTTATTCGCCACACAATTACTCGGTAAATTACCCAGAAACAGATAGCCTTGATTGCTGTTAAAAATGATATTATTGAGTAAAGTATCGAATTGATTTGTTGTAATACCAAACTTTATGGCTGCACCATAATCATAGCCCGTTGTGTAACCCGTATCAGACGTAGCAATCGTGTTATGTATCATTTTTATTCTATCACCCTCCAAAAGTACACCTGTATTATTGACATAAGACCCATTGAAAAAACCGACAACATCCGTTTTCACCATGTTGTTGCTGAACACAAAAGGCTTACCCGCCAATCTTCCCGCACTTGATTTTAGCGTAACCGCTGTTTGGTTATAAGACGCATGATTGAAGGTGTTTTTATCAATCAAAATATTATCCGTTGCGCCCAAAATGGCGTTGCCTTGTACCTTATTATTGGTCACAATTGCCGTCTCAATATTGTATAAACTCAAACCTGTTTTAGCTATATTTTTTATATCGAAAGTATTATTGGTAAAGGTTATTTTTTTCAAAGTTGCTAAAACAATGTAGAAAGGAATTGTATTCAATTGCGAGGCAGCACCCACCAATTCCACAACTGGCGTTTGAGCTGCACTTTGATATGGTTGAATAAATTTGTTGTTAGAAACCGTTATCAATGAGTCATTTGAACCCGATGCTGAACCATAACTTTGGCTAAAACCACCATATTGATTGCTGATTAATCTAACACCAACACCCGTTGGAGAACCCGAATTTGTGCTGTCAATCAATTGATTATCAAGGAGTTGTATATTTATATTTCCGCCACGTAAAGCCACGACCGAATTAAGCGTTGTAGAATTAGCGATGGAAGTGCCGCCAAAAGTCAAAGCCAATTTAATACCCATTGAAATATGTCGAATGGTAATATTTTTCGCTTTTTTAAACTCAACAGCACCATAAATACCGTCACCTGTCACACCCGAATAACTCAAATAAACCTTGGTGTTATCCAAATTTTCACTTTGGAAAGTCGCCGTAAAATTGCCTTGATTTGGAATCGAATCAAGCGTCAATTGTTCAAAATATTTTCCGTCTCTTACGTTAAAAGTCACGTTGCCCAACATGCCGCCTGCGTGTAAATTATTGCGGGCTTGGGTGAAGTTCAAGAAGTCGGGAGTCGTGCCGCCGATGGTGTAAGTGCCATTCAAAGCGGGGGAAATATTGGTCGTAATTAGCGTATCATTTGCCGCATTTGCATCCGTTGCGCCGTTTGGATTTGTTGTCCAAAAACGCAACGTATAAGGTGTGTTAATAACGAAATTATACGTTCCAATACTGAGGAGACCCGAATTTGTGCTTTGCGCCACGCTCAAACCCGTAGCCATGTAAGGTGTTTGCAAAATACCATTCACCGACCAATTTACGGTCACACTACTGAGGGGGTTCACCCCAAAGTTTCTGACCGACATTTGCACCGTTTGAGTACCTGCCGCAAAAGGCGCAAGTGGGGCATTGTAGGCAACCGAACCCGCATCATCGAGCGACACGATGATTTCATTTGCGCCCATTGAAGGTATGGTTGCACTACGATTTTTTCCGTCAATATCTGTTGGCACACTTGGCAATGGGAAACCGACTCGTAATGCACTTTCAGAGGTGTAAAGATTGATTGGCGTAGCAAAATTAGGGTCAATACTAACAGTACCCGTGCCAAAAGCGGAGGCTTGCAAAGTAGCCAAAGTGGTATAATTTGTATTGTTTATGTTAGCAAAAGTGGTTGTTCCTGTTTTAAAAATATTGTTATTTCTAATCAGTAAACCATTTGCGGAGTATTGCGTAGCGTTTATGCCCATGCTATTATTTCCTTTCACCACAATATTATTGTTGATAATGGTATCATTTGAAAAGTAAGCATAAATGGCTGACGTGGAAGGCGATAAGATGTTAAACGTATTGTGCAGCATCGAAACGCCTTTAATATTATTGTAAGTATAGATGCCATTACCCGCAATACTATCCATCGAAATCATGTTGTTGGCGATGATAAAAGAGATAATATTGTTTCCACCGAAGTTAATTTCAATACCATTTCCACCTTTTCGCTTAACGATTTTATTGTCTTTTATAACATTTACGCCCGAAGGATTACCCACGTAAATGCCTGAAATATGGCCCGATTGTGCGCTATCCAACAAGTTACCAACGATTTCTATATTTTTCGCAGCACTCAAATCTATTTGCTTATAGCCATTACTAAAAGCATCGCCTACAAATTTTTCAAAAATATTATTATTAATTTTAATGCCATTAGCCGTCGTGAATTTGATACCCACTTTACCACCCACAAAACGATTGCCGATAAAACTATTCATCGTGTCTTTCCCTTGAATTGGTGTTGGAAACAATGCAACATTATCTTGAACCAAAGTCGTACCCGAAGCGGCTATACTCGTAAAAAGGCATCCCGAAAAGCTGTTATTGGTACTTTGATTTGTAAAACCAAGCAAATTATTGGCACTACCGAATGTAGCGGGTGTTCTTTCTAAGGTTATTTTCTTAAAATTAACAAAATCTGCACCCAAAAAAAGTACGACATATTGTGCAGATGAGGTATTCAGTTGTGAAATTTTAACCAAACTACTATCCCCACTTTCACTTTGGAAAGTCACGGTATTGCTTGCAGAAGTACCTAAAATTTGTGGAATTGTATCCGATTCTACATAAATACCGTTGCGAATATTGAAAATAACGGCGCACGAAACACCCGATTCTTTGAGGTAATTGATAGCTAATTTTGGCGTTGCAAAATCAGGAGTAGAGCCGCCAATGGTATAAGTGCCACACAATGCAGGGCGCATTTTTACCGTCGTGGTATCATTTGAGGCATTATTATCGCCGCCAATGCTCGTCCAAACCTTGATTGTATATTGTTTTGGTAGATTAAAATCAAAATTACCCAAAGCAACACCCGCTTCAAAACTGCCTGTCGCTAAATTGCCCGACCACGAAGCCGAAGGTTGCGCCACACCGTCAACCGACCAATTAATCGTGGCAGCCGTCAAAGTATTTTCACCAAAATTTTTAATGGTCGCCGTCAACGCATTCACGCCCGAAGGATAAATAATATTACCATTTGAAACACCCGTAATGCCACCGTCAATCGCTTGCAAACTGAACTCATCCGCCCCTATACAAGGCGTACTCACGTGGCGCAAACTGTCGTCAATATCCTTCGTGATGTACGCAATGGGTGTACCCGTGCGGAAGACATCAGGCGCACCCGCTTTCGTGTTATCTACATGAAGATCTTTTTTAATTTGAATAAAAATATTACCCGTTAATTGCTTGCTGTTGGCATCTTTTCCAAGTGCCTTCCATGCGTTGAAGGTATTGGCTACAAAATTTAATTGTACAATTTTAGTAGGGTCATTGTTGAAAAAAGCATTGTAATTACTTGTTAAAGCCGTATTATCAGCCGCAGAACCAATGTTTATAAGCGAACCCGAAAAACTTGGCGTGTTTTCTTTTAAGCCTTTTACCAAAAGATTATTTCTAAAATTGACACTCGTAATAGTTGAAAAAGAAACCAAGTTACCACCTGCATTCGAGCTATCACTAAACGTATTGTGATACACTTCTACATATCTTGCATTGTTTAAAACCAAAGCACTACTTGTATTTACCGACACCATATTATTAAAAATGCGTGTCGGATTGGTCGCCGTACCACCTTGAAAATTAATACCAACGCCTTGTTCTGTAAATATTTTATTGTTGTTAATACTTACTTGAATTGTTCCCGTTGTAGGCGCAATAACAGAAATGCCACTTAATAAATTCGTTGTATAACCATAACAAATACCACCAAAAGAGAAAGAACAAACCGTCGGATTGGGCCCAACCGTATTATTTTCAACCAATACTGAGGGGGTCGTCACCGAAACGGCAGCACCTCTCAAATCCGTAAATTTATTATTTTTTATCACCAAATTTGTAAAAGCAAAAGAGCCACTGCCCGTGTGTTGAATAGCATCATTGGCTGTTTTGAAAAGATTATGGGTAAACGAAAAAGCATCTCCACCTGTAATAAAGCTATTTCTGCCCACCAAATAATGCCCACTATATGTCGGATTACCCGTACCAGTGAGGATACATTTATCAAAACTAATATTGTTACAATCCGACCCAACTAAGACAGCCATTGTCACATCATTGGCTTGAATATTCAGATTTTGAAGAGATAAATGCCTAAAAGTGATGTATTTTGCAGAATCCAAATAGACCGTAGCGGGAATGTACGTGTCATATTGACCCGTCGAAGCATTATAAACCGACGAAGGTTTGTTCAAAAAAGCCACTGTAACCAAAGTCGAATCATTGTTTTCTCCTTTAACCAAAAGAGAATCCGTAGCTGTTCTGCCCCGCACTTTTCTGAACGTGGCTTGCTCGGTGTAAGTGCCATTGCGCACGTTCACCGTCACCGCACCGTTCATGCCACTCAACACGAGGATGCTATCCAAATGCTTGAAATTTGTAAAATCAGGCATCGCCCCACCCAACGTAAAAGTACCATTTGTGAATGGGATAATGCTGTTGATTTTAGCCGTATCGTCGGCAGGAATTTGGTCGGGTGCGCCATTGGGCAAGCTCGTCCAGACCACCAATTTAGAGCTTTTGAGCATCGGATAAGTCAAATTCGCAGCCACAAAAGTTGTAGAATCATCAAAGAGCAACGACCCCGACCATGCGTAAGGCGTTTGCGCCACACCGTCAATACTCATATTAATTTGCACTTGATTCAAAGCCGCCGCACCCTTGTTTTTTAGTTTAATACTGAGGGGTATGCTTGCACTCGCCGCAAAATCTTTCGTTTGTGTTTGGAGCGATAAAATAGTTACATCATTGGCAATGGCATGAAATTCATCCGCCCCAATGCAAGGCGTAAGTGCGTTTCTACTGTCATCGTCAATATCTTTCAAAATAGGATTTATAGTAGGAAAAGGCGTACCCGCTGCCACCAACAAAGGGTGTTGAGCATGTAAATTTTCAACCGAATAATATTTTGGATCAACGCTGATAGCATTGGGTTCATGCCCCGCCGTTTTGTATGCAATCAAATTGCTAAAAGAACCACCCGAAAGATTCGTAATTAAGACCGAACCAGAGGTGTAATAGTTGTTAAAATTCGCATTTGCCGTAGGGACTAACGATACGGCAACACCACCGTTAGTATTGGCAAAGTTATTATTTTTTATGTTCTGAAAAATGCTTTGAGTTACGCCAAAATTAAATGTGCCATTGACATTATGGGCTCTGATATTGTTAAAAGCAAAATTAACGCCTTGTGGCAATTGATTATAACTTGCAAAACCCGTTACGGCAAACAATTTCATGCCCGAAACGCTAAAAAAGTTGTTATACATCTCAATTTGAGCCAATTGATTGCCCAATCCATTGTTCAAACCACCCGACCTAACCTCAATCAAACGGTCGGAACTACAATTCAAAAACTTGTTTCTCAAAAGGAAAAAAGTATCGGTAGAGTTGGTAAAATGAAAACTACCTTTATAAAATCCCGCTTGAAAGAAGTTGTCATATTTACCAAAATAATGGTTAAAATCTCTGAAAATATTATCCGTCACTACGGGTTTTTCCACTTTATCAAAATGCAATAAATGCACAATCAAATTATCATCGCTGCCACCACTTCTTATTGTATTACCCTTAATCAACATACCCGTTTTATTGATGGTACTACTCATCATCACACCGCCTTCGAGGTCATTATTCAAAAAATTAAGATTGATGCCCGCCCGCCATTTGACACTCGTGCGCAAGTTATTGTTTGATAAAGTGATGTTATTACAGTTCCCCGTAAAGTTTATAAACTCATAAGAAGGATTCGTAGGCGCAATTTTTAATTTATGAAAAATCAAAAAACTATTGTCCGCCACACTCACGCTACCTTGAATAACGGTCGTCAAACTATCGTTAGCAAAGGATTTAAACGTAACCGTATTGGTCGCCGAAGTGCCAGCAATGGTGCTACTTAGGGCGATATTTCCGACATAAGTACCACTATAAATATCAATCGTCACAGGCGCACTCACACCATTGGTTTGCAGCGACGACATTGCCGTAGCAAGGGTCTGAAAATTGGTTGCACTCGCCGCCGCCGAAGGATTGACCGTGTAAACACCACTCATTTGCGCTTGTGCGCCTGTGAGAGAAATGAGTAACAAAACAAGGCTAAAAAGCCATTGAGGGCGTTTGAAATTGGCATTCAGACCATTAAAATTGTCTGTAAATGTTGAAGTTTTCATAGAAGAATAAATTTGTTGCTTTAAATGAAAAATGTTAAAAATGGGATGACCTATCACGATATGAAATCTTGATAAGTCGTTGAATAACAATACTTTATGAGTAGTGATTTTTTATTAGATGAAAGAGAAAATTCAGTAATTATAGTTCCCATTTGGTTTTTTGAACTGTGAACAATTATGTTTTAGGATTATATATTTTTATTGATTACAAGACAAAATTATAGATAGAACCGATTTTAAAACAATACGTCTAATTGCGTATTTTATGGGGTGAATGCTTTAAAAATGTACTTAAAAGCTAAAAAATACTGAGGGGGTGCTTATCTTTAAATCTTTTTAATAATAATACAAAAAAAGGCATTATAGGAAGGTGAGGCAATAAGGCAAATGCCTTAATTTGAAAATGTGTTAGTGAATTTATTCGCTGAATCAACATATACACAACGGAAATTGGATTAGGGATTTTGCATAACCTCCCTTAGCTGCGGATTTATTCGACCCGTGAAAACATCTATCATCTTGAAACCACCGATTTTAATCGGTGGGTAACAAATTACCTGTACCTACATCTATCATCTTTTCAAAAACATCACATCTATACATACGAAATGTGATGTATTTGAAAAGAAGATAGATGTGTTTCGTGCTTTGACCTTACCCACCGATTAAAATCGGTGGTTTCAAGATGATAAATGTTTTCACGGGTCGAATAAATCCACCGTTAAAGGAATCCCAAAACCAATTTCAGACGAGTATATCAACCCAAATAATTTAAAATTTAAAATTGCTTCATCTATAAAGTTGCTTCAAAAAACCATGCGAATATTAACCATCGTCATACTACTTTTTTCTCTCAAAAACAACGTTTGGGCAGAGCCTCTTTCTGCACCTTTGCGTTGGCAAAAAGGCATAGAAAGTCTATCGGGGCATCTATTTATTTTGGAGGATAAAAAAGGTAATTTAACAATTGAGGACATTCTGAAAGACACCACGCATTCACTTTGGCGCAGTTACCCTACTGATTTTATTCAACTCGGCTACACAAATAAAGCAATATGGTTTAGGTTGGATATTGATTTTGATAGCTTGCCGACCGAACCTCTCTATTGGTGGTTTGACATATCGCCCCCCCAAGATTTTCGTTTTTATCACATCGAAGAAAATCGAATTGTAAAAAAAATACACACAGGTATTAACTTCCCTTATGCCCAACGAGATGTACCCAATCGCTTGTTTATGGGCTCTTTTCGACCTCAAAAACAAGGTAGAAGCACCGTTTTGGTACGTATCCATAACTATGTAGGCTCTCTCACGGGTAGCTCGCACCTAACCGATATTTCCACTTTTGTGGCGATTGACCACAAAACAACAAGTGGGTGGTATGTCATTTTTACATTTATGAGCATAGCCGCTATGTTCACGTTAGGTCTCTGTTTTGCCTTCCGAGAACGGATTTATGCCTACTATTTTGGCTACATTTTTTGCTCCTTAATGCTACTAATTTGCACCAATGGATTTGGGGCAGAATGGTTTTGGGGCGATTCGCCCGCATTAGCCAATTCGACAAAAGTGATATGGTCGTTTGCGGGTTTGTGCTTCTTGATTTTATTCATCTATCGTCTTTTATTTGAAGTTTTAGTAGGCATGGTTTGGTTGCGAAACATGGTTCGTTTCGTGACGGGTTTATTGACGGTGTGCTTTATTTTAGCACTTGGTTTCACCAATATTCCCATTGCATATTTGCCTTTATTTTTGACTTTTGGCAATATCTGTCTCATAATAAGTACAATTTTTATTCTACTAATTTTGAGCATTGGGATATATAAAAATGAACGACCTGCCTACTATTTTTTGCTCGCATTTGCACCCGTTATCTTGACAGGTGTAGTCACTCTTTTTCGCAATGCAGGTTATTTTGATGTGCCTTTTTTGCGTACATCGTTCATCCTCATACCCGCTTTTTTTCTCGAAATTCTATTGCTTTTTTTAGCTCTTTTAATCCGTTTTCAAAAACTTTTACGGATTCAGAATGAGAAAATAGCCTTAGAATTGGCAAGCAAAAATCAATTACAACTTGAAAGAGAGCGCATCAGCCGAGATTTGCACGACAACCTTGGGGCGCAATTGTCGCACATCGTGCGGAGTACAGAATGGCTTTCAAGTCATAAAAAAGGGGGAGAATCTGTTGAAAAAAACGAAGATGAAACCATTTTAGAAGGCATCAATGAATCAGCAAAACAATCCATGTCGGCTCTTCGTGATAGCATCTGGACACTCAACAAAGAACATATTACCATCGAAGATTTTGCTGAAAGGTTCAAAAAATTTGCGCAGCATCAAGTCAAATCAACACCCAGTATTGAGTTGAAATTTAAAGAAAAAATAGACAAAAACAACGAACTTTCGCCCGAGCAATCGCTCCAAATTTATCGTATTTTGCAAGAAGCTCTCAACAATGCTTTGAAATATTCGATGGCAAATAAAATAGAAATTGAATTGCAATCAACTGATAATCAATTGTTTATAGGTATAATAAAAGATAATGGAATCGGTTTTGACGTTGAGAAAGCACAAGGGAAAGGCAACGGTTTAGAAAACATGACTCGACGAGCGGAGAGCATCGGTGCAGATTTTAAAATTGATTCTGCAACCGAAAAAGGAACAACTATTTCTTTGTGTTGTAATATTTAATTACCAACTCTCCAAGGGTTTTAAACCCTTGGAGAGTTATTTCACAAAGCTAATTAAGGCAAATGCGTTATTGTTTCAAAGACAAAAAAAGCTGTAATTTTGACCCATAATTACATACTAAAAAATCCAAATAATCAAATTTATGCAGGAAACAAAAATACACATAGCCTTAGTGGACGACAACCCCACAAACCGCCAATCACTGTCCTCCATGTTGCCCCATTCAGGCGAAGTAGAAATTCTATTTACGGCGCAACACGGCAAGGATTTTTTAGAAAAAATGACATCCTTTAACTTTGCTAATCGCACCCAATTAGTCCTCATGGACATTGATATGCCCACCATGAACGGCATCGAAACAGTCAAAATCGCCTCGGCTTTATACCCGTCAGTATCTTTCGTCATGCTCACCATTTTTGATGATGATGACAATATTTTTGAAGCCATAAAAGCGGGTGCTGTCGGCTATTTGCTGAAAGATGAAAGTGTAGATAATATCGTGTCAAGCATCATCGAAACCGTGCGTTTGGGTGGCTCGCCGATGTCACCTACCATTGCTCGCCGAACGCTTCAACTTTTGGCAAACCCATCCCAGATGAACAAAAAAGAAGAAACCACTCTTAGCACCCGTGAAATGGAAATTTTAGAATCTATGGTTGAAGGTTTGGACTATAAAGAGACAGCAAAAAAGCTCTATTTGTCAAGCCACACCGTCCGAGCGCACATCTATAATATTTACAAAAAGCTGCATGTTACGTCAAAAACCGATGCAGTGAAAATGGCTTTGAAGAAAAATTGGTTTTAGTTTTTTGTTTATAATTTATTGATAATCATTTGGTTATAAAAATGTTGGAAAAATGGAGCGGGTAGATTTATACATTACGATTCAGTATTTTTCAATGCAGCCAAAGCTTGTAAGGGTGAAATGTTCTCATTGATTAAGTTGAAAATTGCTGGCATAGATGCATCCATTGCAAAAATATTGGTCATAATTAAATTTTCAATTACTTCAAGTTCTGGTGAACCATGACTAAAATACATACTCGTTTTAAATCTAATTTCACCGTCTTCAAAATCCATTTCAAAATTTCCGAGAAACTGTCCAAAATTTAATCTTGTTAGTAATTCAGACATATTTATCCTTTTTTCTTTGGGTACATTTACATTACAAAACGATAAAAACAGAAGTCTTTTCTCGCCTTCATTGACATCAGCAATACATTGAAATTCGCCATTTTCGCCGCTAATACCAAGCATAGCAATCGTTTTTCCCTTGATTTCAGTATATTCCCAGTTTTGTTGTTTGAAAAAATTGAGAATTTGTTGATACATCATTTTACTTTTTGAAACCATATTCGGTCTTTTTTTCTGCAACAGAAGAATAGGACGAAGTTTGATTTACATGATAATTAGAGACCTTTTTCTTACTTAAATCAGTATGAATTATTGGATTCATGACCACATTTACATTTGGCATAATTTGGTCTCTCCAAGCGTATTTTTCAAATAAAATTTTATTAATAGCATATTTAGCTTTCGCTAAGTTTCTTAATTGCTGCCAATTTTTTTGTTCTAAAAAAAGTAACAATTTATTCAAGTTTGGACAATCTTCTTTGTCAAAAAAATCATTTTTTGTAGGGCGATAAATGTTAGGTAAATCACTTTTTTCTAACTTTTGAATATTCTGCCATTTAGCATTTTGCCCCATATTGACGACATAACAAAACGACTCATCTGATTTAAATAAATCGTCATGTGATAACTCGTTTTTGATGAATTTATTGAGCATCGAATGGTCGCAACGATACACAAGCCAACGGTTATACTGAGCATCTTTATCAATCCAATCAAACAAATAGAGATGTCTATTTTTAAAATTTTCAAATAAAGTCAATAACGGGCCTTCAAAATTCACGATGTCAACGATGCGAACAAGTGTATTTTGTAATTCAATATTTTCTACGATTTCACCTTTTAAATTCTCCATTTTTATCAAATATAGGTACAATAGTAATAACTTTTTTAGTTAAATCAGTGCCTTCGTGCTCGTGAAAGTTAAAATGTGAGTAATTATTTATCTCATATTCAGAACAAACACCTTCATCATCAGAAAGATTCAAATGAGCAATCATAGTTCCAAAAACTTTTTTGAGTTGTGGTTTCTTTGAAACAAGGTTCTTGTATTTTTGAAAAGCTCCTTGTTCTTGTTCAAACATAGATAAAGCGTATCCTTCACACGTCAAATCATCATTGTCAAATTGTCGTTGGGGATTGATGATTAGAACGGGTGTGAAGCTTTCTTCACCACATTCTGTAAAAACCCAACGATAGAATGCGCCTTTTTTACCCTCATATATTGTAGGCGGGCAATCAACAAGTTTGTGTGTGAGTGCTTGATATTTGAATTTCATTATCCTGTTTTCTCGAATTTTTACTGTGTTTTAATCAAAATTAATAAAATTAATTGAACAAAAATAGAATAAAAAATTTGAGAACCTAAGTTTAGTTTTTTATTTATTTAAGCTATATATTTTTTGTTAAAATAAGATAAAAGCTATTAATGTTTGTGTTGAAATACTGAAAATACTGAGGGGGTGCATCCAAACAATGCACCCCCTCTTGTATCGGCTGATTTAGCTGCCCAAAAAACATAAAACGTTGATTATCAACCACTTCGATATTCGATATTCACCTAAAGGGGAATATTCCCATGCTTCTTCTTAGGCAAAACCACCACTTTATTCTCCAACATCGCAAACGTTTTTATCAATTTTCGACGGGTTTCACGAGGCTGAATCACCTCATCTACGAAGCCACGTGCGGCTGCCCGATATGGGTTCGCAAATTTTTCGGCGTACTCTTTTTCTTTCTCCAAAAGTTTGGCGGCGGGGTCGGCGGCTTCTGAAATTTCCTTTTTGAAAATGATTTCAGATGCACCTTTTGCACCCATCACGGCTATCTCGGCACTCGGCCAAGCGAAGTTCATATCCGCCCCAATGTGCTTCGAGTTCATCACATCATAAGCTCCACCATACGCCTTACGGGTGATGACCGTAACCCGTGGAACGGTGGCCTCGCTGAACGCATAAAGCAATTTTGCACCGTTGGTAATAATGCCGTGCCACTCTTGATCGGTGCCGGGAAGGAAGCCAGGAACGTCCACCAAAACCAACAACGGAATGTTAAAACTATCGCAAAAACGGACAAAACGAGCCGCTTTTTTAGAACTTTCTACATCTAAAACACCCGCCAATGATGCAGGTTGGTTTGCCACAATGCCAATGGGCCGACCTGCCAAACGAGCAAAACCGACAACAATATTTTCTGCATATAAAGGATGTATCTCAAAAAAAGAATCCATATCAACTGTTCCGTTGATGATGTCACGCATGTCATAAGGCTGGTTTGGGTTGTCGGGTATGATATTGTTGAGTGCGTCTCTAAATTCATCGCCCATTTCGTGAAAATACTGAGGGGGCCGCTCTTCACAGTTTTGCGGCATGTAACTGAGCAATGTTTTTACTTTTTCAAGACAGTCCAAATCGTTGATAGCCGTCAAATGCGTCACGCCACTTTTGGTTGCGTGGGTGCTTGCGCCACCGAGTTCTTCGCTCGTGACGGTTTCATTCGTCACGGTTTTAACCACATTTGGCCCCGTCACGAACATATAACTCGTGTTTTCAACCATAATTATAAAATCTGTCATGGCAGGAGAATAGACTGCCCCGCCCGCACATGGGCCCATGATAGCCGAGATTTGAGGAATGACACCTGATGCTAAAACATTTTTATAAAAAATATCGGCATAGCCGCCCAAAGAGTTTACACCCTCCTGTATGCGTGCGCCGCCAGAGTCATTTAAACCAATCAGTGGCGCACCATTTTTCATCGCCAAATCCATGATTTTGCAAATCTTTTCGGCGTGGGTTTCAGAAAGTGAACCACCGAAGACCGTAAAATCTTGTGAAAAAACATAGACCAAACGACCATTTACAGTCCCATAGCCCGTAATCACGCCATCGCCGAGATAGATTTCGTTTTCAATGCCAAAATCGGTTGAGCGATGCGTCACAAGCTGCCCCACTTCTTCAAAACTTTCAGGGTCGAGCAAAAAATGGACACGCTCACGAGCCGTCAGTTTGCCTTTTTTGTGTTGCGCATCAATGCGTTTTTGACCGCCACCGAGTTTGGCTTCGTCTTTTTTGGTTTGTAAGAGGTCGAATGATTTTTTCATAAATACATTTAGGAAATAATGACGAAATATAAGTAATGAACTATGATTTGAAATCCAACATAAAATATTCACGCATCGTATTTGCTGCGCAAAAAAAGGTTTTGAAGATTTTTTTTTGGATTGAAGCGATTTGTGAGAGAAAAATTTTAATTTTTCTCTCAAAAATCGCTTCAATCCGTATAAATTTCTGTTTTGCACGCCTTTTTGCGCAGCAAAAACAGTGAGTAAATATTTTGTAGGGTTTCAAAAACTATGAATCAAATATGTGAGCAAATGTATTTATAAAAGGTAATAGTTTTTTTGTTTGAAAGTAAAAAATAGACAAAAATATGGAGTGTAATGACATCCCGAATACCTTCGAGACTGAGGGGTCTCTTTTGGGATAAAAAAAATGCCCGAAATGCGCTGTTGGCATTTCGGGCGTTGGGTTTATTTGTTAACCTTTCAAAATATTGAACAGGTTTATTGTTGAACGTTCTTTTTATTTCAATAAAAAAAGAGGCGTTGCACAGTCATTTTATTTGTTTGAACTGGCGAAATTCTTAGAATTTGCTCACCCAAATCAATAACCATAAGCATTAAAAATAAGTTCATTTGTCGTTTAATTTTTTTTATCTGCAAAAATATCTATAAAAATATGCTAACACGAATAAGGCGAATTATAAATCGAATTTTTCTAATTTAGATGTAAATTAGTCTTATTCGCTTTATGATTCGCCTTATTCGTGTTAACTTATTTTATTCGTTTACTTCAAATAATCCTATTTTTAACAGATACGATATAATTATTTTTGTTCTCTTTTTATCATTAAAGATTCAAAATTGCAAAAAAATTATAATTTTGGACTTACCCTAAAATGTTTACACTAAAAAAGGGTATTTTTGGTATGATAGTTGGAATTCATACATACTGAAATATACTTTTATCAATAGAGAAAACGAAACAAATGATGGATTCCGCTTTTATTTTGACAGCACAAACAAATCGTATCACAACGATGGCAACAAACTCACGGGTGAAAATTCTTTTAATAGAAGATAATCCTGGCGATGCACGCTTGGTTGAAATTTTGCTTGATGAAAGTGATTTTGACAATTATGATGTTATCAATAAGCAATCGCTTAATGATGGTATAGAGATTCATAAACAAATGGATTTTGCGGTCGTATTGCTCGATTTGTCATTACCTGATTCAAGAGGTTTCGAGACCCTTGAACGATTTGTGCAAGCTCAACCAATGGCTAACGTTATCGTGATGACGGGTCTTTCTGATAAGGCTTTAGGTTTGAATGCTGTGAAAGCGGGTGCGCAAGATTTCTTGATGAAAGGCGGTTTTGATCCTGAACTTTTAGCCAAAACATTGCGCTACGCAATTGAGCGTAAAAATGTTTTGAACTCTTTGGATGAGTCGCAACGGGCCCGTAAAGTGGCGGAGGAATCAGCTAAGATGAAAGAAAATTTCATCGCTTCCATCAGCCACGAAATGCGTACACCGATGAACGCAATATATGGTATGAGCAATCTTTTGGCTCAAACCACTTTGAATGAAGAACAACGTTCCTACATAGATTCTGTGAAGCAATCAAGTGAGATTTTATTGGGTGTCATCAACGATATTTTGGAGGTTTCAACGCTTCAAAATAGCAAGATGGAATTCGAGTCAAAAGATTTTGATTTGAAGGAAATGATGCAGAATATGTTGAACATGATGCAATATAAAAAGAACGAAAAACCTTTGGATTTCCACCTGAATATGGACGCATCAGTACCACAATTTATCAGAGGTGACAAATTGCGTTTGAATCAAATTTTGTTCAACGTAGTCGGTAACTCTGTTAAGTTTACAGATAAAGGTTTTGTAAAAGTAGATGTGCAATGTATTGAAAATCAAGGAGATACGTATAAATTGAAATTTATAATTAAAGATAGTGGCATTGGTATTCCGCCTGATAAAGTGGATACTATTTTTGAAACGTTTACCCGTATCCGTACCAAAGATCGGATTTTTGAAGGCACAGGTTTAGGCTTGGCAATTGTGAAAAGTTTGGTAACCCAGCAAGACGGTAAAGTGTGGGCAACGAGTGAAGTTGGAGTCGGCACTACCACGTATGTTGAGTTAACTTTTGGTCAAGCGGATTCAGTGGAAGAGGCGGCAGCACAAGCTGCGATTCCGAATGATTTTGAATTGTCTCGTGAACGTCCATTCCGTCTTTTATTGGTTGAGGACCATAAAATGAATCAAATAGTGGCCAAAAAAACGCTTGAAAAACAGTTTTTGGGCATCAATATTACCATCGCAAATCATGGTAGAGAAGCACTTGATATACTCGAAGTACACAACGATTTTGACGTGATTTTGATGGATATTCAAATGCCAATCATGGATGGTAACGAAACGGTGGCCTACATTCGTCAGAATATGCCACAAATTACAACCCCAATTTTAGCGATGACGGCACACGCATATATTTCAAAAGATAATATTTTTAAGAGCTACGGCTTCGATAATTTTGTCTTGAAACCATTTGAGCCACATCAATTATTTGCCAAAATTCACCACTATATTACAGTAGGTATTAACTGATAAGTATGAGCGAGCCTTCAAGCCTTTAAACAAAGAGAAAAAAGAGGCCCCTCAGTCATGCGTATCGCTTGATGAAGCCAAAGGCATCATATTTTGGTAAAAAAAAGAGTATATAAATCATTGAAAATCAATAACTTAGAATAAAAAAACTAATACATATACGCAATACACAAATCATACTATAAGAAAATTTATTTAATACATAATCATCTAAAATGTTTTCATCCATGAACAACCGTTATTTTTGTCTAATTATATTTTTAGCGTTTTTCTGCGGAAATATATCTGCGCAACGTTACGAAATTCTGAAGAATGACGTAATTGAGTTGGGTGCAAGAAAATTTGAAGACAGTGCACGTCAATACGTTCATTTTACGTTGCCCAAAAATACGAAAGGCTTTGCTTATCGCTTTTCGATTTATAAGCCTGACAAGGTGAAAGTGAAAGATTCTTT
>JAYTMW010000907.1:0-1911 GCA_043728105.1 Saprospiraceae bacterium
CTATTTTTATGAAAAAAACAATGACAGAATCCATCAAAGCAGGAGAAGCCATTACTGTTAAATTAAAAATAAATAATTACAAAACAGCCGCTGCAACAGGTCTTGTTATCACCGACCCTATTCCACAAGGGGCGACTTATGTATCAAGCTCAAGTAGCATAACAGTAGCGATTAATAATGGTGTGTTAACTTGGAATATTCCTTCAATAGCCATCAATGACTCATTAACTATTACCTATCGTTTGAGTACAGACGCTTCTAAAAAATCCATTGCTACGTTTTTAGATGATATGGAAAGCGGAGATAACAAATGGGATATTGCCGAGTTAGAAACGCTACAATCTGGTAATTTGTGGGAGATTGTCGATTTTCAATCAAAAAGTGGTAATAAATCTTGGGGCGTTGGCTATCCCGCAAAAGGATTTACGGATCAGGTAGTTTATAATCGTAAGCCGATTGCTATTACGGGCGCAAAACCCGTATTAAGATTTTTTCATAAAATCAATTCTGAACCTGTTTCTGACGTAGGTGTCGTTCAAATCTCAACGGATGGTGCAAATTGGTCATTTGTGGACGATAAAGTTTTTAAAAATCCATACCGTGGAAAAGTGGATTACTCAACTTTTGCCACGCCAAACCTAAAAGGTTATTGGGGCATATTGGATACTTTCCAAAGCTCTTGCATTGATTTGAGTAGTTATTTGGGTAAAAATATTCAATTCCGCTTTCGCTTTGGCGCAGATACTACCCAAGCGGGAACAGGTTGGTTCATTGATGATGTGGCGGTTATGGACATGTTCAATTATACCTCAAAAGCAAGGGTTATTACAAGTCAAAAAGATACTGCCTTTGCCGAGGCGCAAGGCAGAGGCTCCATCGTTGACCCAACGGTTTTTACCGCTACAAATGATATATTGAGCGAACTAAAAGTAAAGGTTTTTCCAAACCCCACTTTCGATGTCATTAATATCAACATCATCAATAATGAGACGGTGACAGCAAAAATTGAATTGGTTTCGGTGGATGGCAAAGTGGTGTATCAAAGCCAACCAGACTTGCTGGGAACTCACGAAACTGTCATACCTCTTGATATCTCTCCATATCCTTCTGGTGTCTATTTTGTAAAGGTGCAAACAGATAAAAAGGTTATTATCGAAAAAATAGTCAAACAATAGTCGAGAGATAATCAAGAGATAAATGAGAGATAGACCCCCTCAGTATTTTGCCCAAAATACTGAGGGGGTCTCTTTGTTAACACAATCAAGCGTATGTTTTATGGATAAAAGATTTTTTTTTCTTTGATAATCAAACGATTACATTTACTTTTGCGAGCATTTTTTGAAAAATTAGCAAAATATAATTTGTTTCACAATAGAAAAACTAACTCAGAGAGATTATGGAAAGTTTAATCTACGTGTTGCCGGTGTTCGGCGTTTTAAGTTTAATTTATATGACCTACCTATGGGGTTGGGTCAGTAAGCAAGATGCAGGTACGGGCAAGATGCAAGAAATTGCCAGTGCTATTGCCGAAGGTGCGATGGCATTTTTGAAAGCGGAATACCGCATTTTGTCTATTTTCGTGGTAGTAGCAGCAGCGTTGTTGGCATTTCAATCACAATTGGTTGAAAATTCAAGCATGCTCATTTCAGTAGCCTTTATTATCGGTGCTGTTTTTTCAGCCGTTGCGGGTAATATAGGTATGCGTATCGCTACGAAAGCGAATGTGCGTACAACCCAAGCGGCTCGCACAAGCCTTGTAAAAGCCTTAGAAGTTTCTTTCAAAGGTGGCACTGTCATGGGTTTAGGTGTTGCAGGTTTGGCGGTTTTGGGTTTGAGCGTTTTGTTTATTATTTTCTACAAAATGTTTGTTCCTTCAGCTTCTGGCACGATAGGCTTCGGTCATGAAATGCA
>JAYTMW010000908.1:0-2350 GCA_043728105.1 Saprospiraceae bacterium
TGTAAAAAGTACCGTTTTTAAATTTAGAATATAGCTTTTAGAGCTAATTTTAGAAAAATACTGAGGGGGTCATTTTGGAAATGACTTTCTTTTATAAAAATAAAAAATATTTTGAAAAAATCTTATTTAGCAATATCTATTGTACTGTTGGTTCTAATCCTTGACCAATCACTTAAAATTTGGATCAAGACTTCTTTTTGCTACGGCGAAGAAAGAGCTTTAATGGGCTTATCGTGGGCAAAATTAAATTTTGTTGAAAACCCAGGCATGGCATTCGGTTGGAAATTTGGAGGCGATTATGGTAAGTTGGCACTCAGCCTTTTCCGTTTGGTGGCCATCGGATTTTTAGGTTATTACATCACGAAATTAATCAAGAAAGATGTCAACACGGGTCTATTGGTTAGTTTTTCGCTCATTTTAGCGGGTGCAATAGGCAATATTATTGATTCCGCTTTCTACGGTCTCATTTTTACAGAGTCTTCTTTTCATTGCGCCAATGGGCCGGCAAAGATGTTTGCAGCCGAGGGTGGGTATGCAGGTTTTTTGCATGGGAAAGTGGTAGATATGTTGTTTTTTCCGTTGTTGAAAAATGCCAACGGCGAAGTGTGGTTCTTTCAACCTGTTTTCAATATCGCCGATTCCGCAATCACAATAGGCGTGATTAGTATCTTACTTTTTCAACGAAATTATTTTAGTAGCAATGAAGATGATACAGTAAAAAACGTTGGAAGTATTGACAATCATGCTATTACACGTATAGAAAATGAATCAAGTTTAACTGTCGAAGGAGGAGTTGATAGTCAAGAATTAGTGGATAGTGAAAGTATTGAGCCATTGAACCATTCAGAATCTCAAATTACTGAGGGGGTCATTGAGAAAAGTGAAGGGATAATTAAAGATAAAGATAGCAACTCAGACACACCGTCTTAACTGAATATCGGAGAAATACAATTAAAATAAATTCCCTAATTCTACTACGGCAGTTTAAAAACTGAGAAAGACTAAATGGATTGATTGTATTTTTTAGATGAAAAATTTTCAATTTTTCATCTAAAAAATACAATCAATCCGAAAAAATTACCCTCAAGCACGCCTTTTGTACGCAGTACAAAACAGTGTGAGTAAAGTCAACATTGTAAGGTAACATACGCATAAAAAACAAAGCATAATTCATGATTTCAAGAGATTTGACGGGTGGTAATAAGATAGATTATGTCTTGATGTCGTTGTATCTGAGCCTTGTAGGCATCGGGTGGTTGATGATTTATGCCGTAGGTCATACCAAATATGCTGAAATGGAATTTGCAGAGTTTTTAGTTAAAAGCCCCGCAGGAAAACAAGCCATTTTCATAGGCGTTTCATCCATTTTGCTACTCTTGATTTTCACCATAGACAGTAAATTTTGGCGTATTTTTGCTTATCCAATTTATGCGATTGGGATTGTTTTACTCATGCTCGTACTCATTTTTGGACGAGAAATTAACGGCGCAAAAGCATGGTTTAGCATAGCAGGTTTTGGTTTTCAACCCGTCGAAGTGGCAAAAATTGGAACAGCCTTAGCACTTTCAAGTTACCTTTCTTCTCCAAGCATATCCTTACGTGATCGAAATACGCTGATGACTGTTTTAGGTCTATTGGCAGCACCAATTTTTTTCATCATGCTCCAACCCGATGCGGGTTCGATGCTCGTGTTTATTTCTTTCAGCATCATGCTTTTTCGTGAAGGCTTATCACCTCTGCCTTACATCGTAGGAATTTTAATGTTTGCCGTATTTGTTATGTCGTTAATGTTTAATGCCAATGAGTTGGTGATGTATATGATGATGTTGGTTGCATTAATTTTTTCATTTAGTATCAATGAAAATCAAAAAATATGGTTAGCGGGCGTGGTCGTAATGATTGGCATTTCGGCTTTCAGTTATTTCAATTGGAATCCGCAAATGGGTCTCAATTTGATGCTTTTGACAGTTTTAGCCTTCATCGTCATTCATAGCCGCCGAGGAAGATTTCGCTTAGTAATTATAACAACTACGGCGTTGGTTGTGTCAACAGTTTTGGTTTATTCTACAAGTTTTCTCGTTAATAATGTATTAAAACATCATCAACAAGAACGTATAAATGTATGGTTACGGATTGATAAATGTGACCCTCGTGGAGCCGCCTACAACGTCATTCAATCAAAAATGGCGATTGGTTCGGGCAGTTTGCAAGGCAAAGGTTTCTTGGAAGGTACGATGACCAAACTAAGCTATATACCCGAACAACAAACCGACTTTATTTTTTGCACCATAGGAGAAGAGCATGGTTTCATAGGCGTGTTTGCATTGATAAGTATATTCATTTTACTCCT
>JAYTMW010000909.1:0-2951 GCA_043728105.1 Saprospiraceae bacterium
CTCCCTACTTTTAACCGACCTGTACCAACCAAAATACCATTGCCTAAGTCAATGTTACCCACAACTGAAATATTGTTAAGCACAACTCGATTTTGAACCGTATTCGTTGGATTATTCGGATTAACGGAATAAGGCAAATATGCCAACCGAATATTGTTGAAAATTGGTTTTTCTACATCAGAAATTAAAAAATCGCTCGCACTTCGGCAACCGAAATTAGGCAAATCCAATACGTTACCAAATGATACGTTATGAAAGGTTTTTGCCCCTTTTATGGCAAGCCCAGTCGAAAAACGATGCGGGTTAAAAATGACAATCAAACCACCCGTCGAATTAAAATTAGTTGCATCTGTTACGTCCAATAAAGGAGTGTTGGCAGGTACACTCAAGGCATCGGTATAGCCACAACCATCAATCATCATAGCTCCAGCCGACATATCAAAGGTTGAACCTGTATTAAATTTAACGTTGCCATACACTTTGAATTGAGTCGAAAAATCGCCCGTGATGCGTAAACGCCCGTTCACAATACATGACGCATTCCGCACGGCCCGAACATCTATTTGCAAATCACGCCCGCCAATTGTCAAATTGGAAGCACCTACATCTAAAAAACCATTGATTGTTAAACCATCGCAATCCGTATATGACCCCACCACCGTTACGGTTGTTCCTGTTGCTATGGTTACTAAATCTAAGGTTGAAGGAATTTTATTGGTGGTACCCGTTGTACCCCAAGTATCCGTTTGATACCAACTGCCTGATGTGACACTCGTGAAATTAGCCGCCCGAGAGGCATAAATAAAGGATAGACAAAATAGGGTTAACAAGAGAATTTTTGATTTTTGCATTGTATTTTTTTTAATCGTATAATAAAATATGAACAAACAGAATATTGACCAAATGTACTTATATTTTCAAAAAACAAACATTTTACGTACTAAAAACAAAATAAACGCTTGTAAAACACCATTTTTAGGTTAAACAATATCCATAAAATATTACCTTATGACCAATCAAAAAAACGACCCCCTCTGTATTTTCAATAAAAAACGAATCAAATCTGTTTATAAACAAGATCAAATCATTCAACATTGAAAATACTAAGGGGGTCGTTATAGTTATCAAAATCTCGAAAATTACCAAACCAAATCCACCGACCGCCCCGTATCTGCCGAGCGTTTTATCGCTTCAATAATTTTCATATCAACCAACCCTTCTTCGCCCGTAGCTGTAAGAGGTTTACCTTCTAAAATCGTTTTCGCAAAAGCATCCATCTGATTAATCTGTTGAAATTTTGGTACTTTAAATTCAATTGCACCTTTCGAGGAATTACCCTTTGCGCCCATAGCCGTAAAAGAAGGGCGCAATTCAAACCATTCTGAACCCGTTGTGGCATACATTCGGTCGGTGAAAGAACTGTAAGTAGTGGTCGAATTTGACACCGCCCCACTTGGAAAATTCATCTGAAAAGTCATCATTTCATAGATGTCTTTGAACAAATTTTTATCCGTATTGTAGCCTTGTGCCGTGACCGTTTTTGGCAATTCATTGAGCGTGCGGCGTGGCCCTTGAATGGCATAAACCCCTAAATCCATAATCGCTCCTCCCCCACCCAATTCTTTGTTCAGTCGCCACGATTTTGGGTCTGCCATTGAATAGCCCAACGAGGATTCCATCATTTTCACGGGGCCATAAATCTTCTCACTCGCCAACCGCCGCATCTCTAAATGATGTGGCTCGTAATATAAGCGATAGCCGATGCCCAGCTTAACTTTTGCGTCATTACACGCCTTAATCATCGCCTCACACTCCGCCACATTCATCGCCATAGGCTTTTCGCATATCACATGTTTGCCCGCTTTTGCAGCTCGAATCGTGAACTCAGCGTGCATCGAATTGGGCAACACAATATAGATAACATCAATATCGGGATTATTCCGAATGGTGTCAAAATTTTGATAATTATAGACATTTTGCTTAGGAATATTGTATTCTTTGGCCCATTTCTCCGCTTTTTCGAGCGAACCCGTCACGATGCCCGCCAAGCGGCAATGTTTCGTTTCCAACAATGCAGGAGCCAATTGTCGGGTCGAGTAATTCCCCAACCCAACTAAGGCTATACCTAATTTTTTTTCTTCTTTATTAAAAAAAGACGAGGTATTGGTCAAAGAAATTGCCCCCAGACTGAACGTTGTTTTTGTTATAAAATCACGTCTTTTCATCTTAATTTTTGAAATAATTTATTCGTAAAATGCTAAAAATACTGAGGGACTCCTTTAACACGCAATTCTAATTTTTTAAGCTAAACGAATAAAATATGCCGACACGAATAAAACCAATTTAAAAACTAATAAAACCAATTTGGATATAACAAGGCTAAATCATTACACCTAAATTAGAAAAATTCGATTGCTAATTTGTGTTATTCGTGTTAGCATATCTTATTCGTTCAGTGTGTAATTTTTAATTATTTAGGCGGGCCTTGTCGGCGTTTAGGCATCACAAGACTGTCGGCAGGATATTGCGCTTTCAACGAATCCATTTGCGTTTTTGCCCATGTGATGAGCATTTGTTTTTGTGGCTCAGTAAGTTTCGCCTCTGAGTGCAAACCTAAGTAGGTATATGAAGGCAAAGGCATATCGCCTTTTTCAATTTCTTCAGCCATTTCTTCCAATTTATGGTTCTGAAAAGCCACTTTCATAGACGTAAAATTAGACATGTTAAAATGCCGTTTGCCGTCTATCACATGGTCACTAAGCCACCATGCAACGGGCTGAATCTCGGCATACCACGGATAGTTTGTTTTATTAGTATGGCAATCATTACACGCCACTTTCAGAATGGCTGCCACTGAATCAGGCATCGGATATTTGTTAGAAATAGCGTTTGTTTGATCGTCTGAAATGTTTTTCTCGGGGCGTATCAATTGGGCTAATAAAAAAATTACA
>JAYTMW010000910.1:0-2053 GCA_043728105.1 Saprospiraceae bacterium
CCTTGAGTGCGCTCAATATCACGAGCGTTGCGCCAATGCCATTGAAACGAATCTGCATCCGTTTCGACCCGCCAATCGGGCTGAATGGCGTAATGTTCATTTTGAAAAATGATGATTGATTGATTCGGCGCAACATCATTGAAGGCTCGACGCAAACCAAAAATAGTCGAATTTAGACAATTTCGAGCCGCATCATGCGTGCTGTCGGGCCAAAAACGGTCAATGATGCGTTGCTTATGAATGGGCTTGGAATGATTGAAAAGCAAGTATGCCAAAAGCAACGCTCCATTTTTGATGTTCAATATCTGATGCCCAATTTGCACTTCAAAATTGCCAAAAAAGCGAACTTTAATCACTTTCTCATGGGCATCTTCTTCATTTTGATGAAAAATCGTTTGCAAATTGGCAAAATACTGAGGGGCCTCTTCATTGAATACAGGAATATGGCTAACCATATTTCTAATCTCGGCAAGTGGTAAAACGTTATTTTGAGCCATTACCATTTTAGACAAACCTTTGTGTTGCTTGGGTTTCAAAACCTTCTGCAACTTAGATTTTAGCCAACTCCAAGCCGAATGATTTGGTTTAACAGGATTCAAATTATCAAGCCATTCTAAAAGCGGTTTCTCATCAGTGTCTAATTTGAAATAACCTTTTACACCTTGAGCAACGGCAAAAGTAACTTCTTCGGGTTGAGGCGAAGGCGAAAAAAGAACAACAGGAATGTGAGAAAAACGCAAATTTAAGTCCGCAACTTTGTCATAAACGGCATCGTCAGGGCGCATGCATAAGATAAAAAAAGCGGCAATTTGATTTTTCCGAACCTCGGGCAAACTGTTAAAACGGACGGATAAAATATCGAAATGCCCTTCTAATAAGTTAAAAAAATGTGTAATGTTTTGAGTGTTGGCATCAAATAATACAATGGTTGTGGGAGTCATAGCTGTTGGGTCTTACAAATATTAAAAGAAAGAGTTTGGATAAAAATAGAAAATCTAAATTGGATAGTATGTTCATCTAAACCTTTGTAAAACGAGGAAATCTAATAGGAGCAAGAAGTGTGAAGTTTCTTCATTTGATTTATAAAATTTAAGGAGAATAAATATTCAAGTCAAAACGGATTAATGGTTTTTACAATACAAAGTTAGGTTTTATTACATATTTTTTCAATACCAACTATGTTAATGTTGACATCTTATTTGTTAATGATTTACAACAAAAAAGGGTTTTAGTAAGCAAAAAGCAGGCTTTGGTCACTAAAATAAACTTTATAACTGTGTATAACTTTGTTGGACGGAAATAGAATTTTATTATTGGTTAACTTTTTGCTGTCTTAGGATGTTTATAAAATACACAATTTTTACAACTATAAAAATTAAAAAAGCATGGAAGATAAAATATTGAAATTTGATGAAAATGAGCTAAAGCATTCTTGCGTGGTGACACAAGAGGGTGAATGGGCCATTTTCAAGTGCCCTATTTGTGATGATTATGAACGCCGTATCAATTTGATAACAGGCGAAATGAAATCGAATATTGGTATTACAAATACCATTTTACACAACGGTATGATGATGCCGGGGGGCTTGCAACCAAAGATTTATAACGCTAATTGAATTGTTTTTTTTATTAAGAAAAGCACCCCTCAGTATTTTAAACGAATGAAAGCCGAATAATTGCTTGACGCAATTTTTCGGCTTTTTAATTTTCAAATACATCGCTCTTTTAATTTTAATTTAAGTATCAAGACAAAATTATTTGATACTAAACACATAGGCACTTATGACACATAGAAGCTGCATAAAGTATTGATTATTAATGTTTTATACATAATACTATGTATTCTATGTGCCTATGTGTTTAATTTTGTCCTTTCACTTACCATAAAATATTAATGTACTTGAATGATGACCTCACCATTCCAAGTTGTGCCTTCAAAATATTTTAGAGCGGAGTCCACTAATAGATTGGGTTCAGAAATCATCACGGTTAAACGATGGCTGCCCTTGGTCAGAGCATTTTGATGCACATTGGTTTTCAAAATATTTTTTCC
>JAYTMW010000911.1:0-9625 GCA_043728105.1 Saprospiraceae bacterium
TGCACGGCTAAAACCTTATCGCCAAAACGAGCTTTCGCTTGGTCGAGCGTGGATTCAAAATCAGCCTTTTCGTGGTCTAATTGATTGATAACAAAAATGGTAGGTGTGTGGTAATCTTGTACGTATTCCCAAACCAATTCAGTTCCGACTTCAACGCCATGTTTTGCGTTAAGGAGCATGATGCTTGTGTCAGCAACTTTGAGTGCAGAGACGACTTCGCCAACGAAATCATCCGAACCCGGGGTGTCAATGATGTTAATTTTGCAATCTTTCCAACCAACGTGCATGAGGGTCGAAAAAATCGAATTGCCTCTTGCTTGTTCAATTTGAGTGAAGTCAGAAACGGTATTGCCGTCTTCGATTTTCCCCCTTCTTGGAATCGCCTTAGCTTCATAAAGCATGCACTCCACGAAGGAGGTTTTCCCGGAGCCCGAATGCCCCAATAAGACTACATTTCTAATGTTTTTTGCATCGTAAACCATGTGTCTTTAATTTTAAATCAGAACGTTTAGCATTCGAGGATAGAAAACTTGTTATTAAAAAACACTATTCATTCTGATTGGTGAATGATGACCATTAGTCAATAGTTACAATCACTGGCTCGCTTTGGTTTGACTCAATACAATTGACTAATGTTGTTTTTGCCAATGACTGTATGATTTGGTTAATGGGTTTAAAATTAGTATTTAATTTTTGATTTAAAAATTTTAAAGACACAAAAATGAATAAAATTCGATTTTTTTTACAAATTTATTTTGAATCAATATATAATGATTGATTTTAATAAAAAAAACGACCCCCTCAGTATGGAAGTCGTTTTGATAGTAGAAATAATTTTAGGCTACGAATTTTAGGCTACAAATTTTGCGAATTTACGAATTTACGAATTTTACGTTTTCATCACAAATTCGTAAATTCGTAAATTCGCAAAATTCGTAGCCCAAAATTCGCACCTTAAAATGCGTATCACAAAATCTCCTCAACGTGTTTTTGAATACTCATAGCCATTCTATTGACAGGCAAATCGTTACTATCACGACCAAATGGTTCTTCAATTTCCTCCGCTATCAACTCCAAACTCGCCAAGACATAGAAAATAAAAACGACTACTGGAATGACATAATAACCCAAACTAAACACATAGCCCACAGGCAAAGTCAAGACATAAAAGAAGATGAATTTTTTGATGAACATCGAATACGCATAAGGTATAGGCGTATTACGGATGCGCTCACATGCGCCGCATATATCCGTAAAGGACTGCAATTCGGTGCTGAGATACATCAATTCGTAGCCCGATATTTTGCCCGCATCGTGTAATTCTTTAATTTTATTATACAAAATACCAGCCACTTGATTGGGAATGTGTTTTGATTCGTCAATCTCAATTTTCTTTCTATTTTTCTTAGTCACGGGGTCAAAAAGTTCAATACGGGTCTGTTCACGGCGCAGATGATCCCTCAAAGCGGCTGCATAAGACGGAATGGCGATTTTGAAAAACGCTCGGTCTTCTTCTTCTTTTAAAATGGAAGCTAATTTTAGAGCCAAATTGCGGCTGTTGTTCGTCAAACTACCCCATAGTTTCCGACCTTCCCACCAACGGTCGTAGGCAGTATTGGTTCTAAAAACCAAAAGTAGAGAAATGACAAAACCCAACAAACCGTGCATCAACGTAATGTTTTTAGCATGGCTGTTTTGAGACAGATGCAAATAATCCATTTCAATATAGCATATTAAAAACGAATAGATAGCGACGACGAACATCATCGGAATCAGCTTGCGGAAGGTATCTGTTTTGGGGAAATAAACAATAAAGGAAAGCCATTCCTTTGGGTTGTAATTAATCATTTATAGAATTTAAATTCGTTTAATTTTTAGAGATATTAAACTCACAAGGTAGAATAAAAGTTCCAAAAGCTATAAATAAAAAAGCACTATGCGTCGCAAATTTTTATTTAAAACATTGATTATCAATGACTTATAACGCATTTTTCGACACCCCTCAGTATTTCACCTTCAAAAATCCGCACGGTGTAAATATTATTGGGTATTTGAGACACATTGATTTGATGCTCTGACTTATTACCTGAATTGTCCTCTAAAACCACTTGTCCATTCAAATTCACGACTTGTATTTTAGTAAAATTTGTATTCACCTGAATATTTAAAACATCGTGGGTTGGGTTTGGAAATAGCTTTATTTGGTATTTATCTAAGGTTTTTAATTTTTCTTTGAGGAGTTGTGGGGTTATTTCTTCGTACTTTAATTCTACTTTTGCCTCACTCGTTGCAACAGATTTCATTGCTAAATACGCCTTGTCATTTTCTATTTTTACAGAAACCAAAACAGCATTTTTATTTTTTTCTACATTACTGAATTTTAAAAATCTATCATCATAATTTCGTGGCAGAATCACGTTTTCTTTTATAAAAAGTAAATTAGCATTAACATTTTTTCTGTTAGGCGATTCTGTTACAACATTTATAATATCATTGGTCGAATTTCTGTAGAAATAATCGCAATTAACCCAATTAAAATCTGTTGCTTCAAACAAATAATAACTTGCGGCAATACCGAAATTTGTTCCACTTGAATCCTTGCCATTTAATATGTCATTCATCAATTTTTCGTTCTTTTGTTTTTCTCTCTTTTTATATAATTGTAGGGCAACGTCATAGTTAAACTTAGTCAAGCTATCCAAAGTAGTCTTTTCCAAACCTAAAACAACTATTTCTCGCTCGAGCGAGTCAATATGGTTACCCATAATTTTCAAATAATCATAATAATTTTTCGCTTTGTAATTTCTATAGCTGATGACATCGGTAAGCAATTTCCTTGTTTCAACCCCCTTTTTCCGTTTTTTATAGACCTCCCACTCTTTAATATATTTATGTCTTACTTGCCATGAAAAGGATTTAGGAGAATTACTTACAGCGATAGCTTTGCAAAAACTTGAAAGTGTATCACCACAATCGCTTAATAATTTTTGGTTTCTTACATTAATCTTATAGAAATTATATTGAGCAGGTTTTTCATTAGAATATATAAACCGAGGTGATTTTTCTGTAATTTTTCCTTCCGTAAAAAGCCTTTTTTGATACTTCCATCGTGATTTGGTAATTTTCCAAACATACATCTTATTACAACTACATGTGTCCGTAAAGAATTTATAATTATATTTTAAGTTTGCATAATTATATAGCTTCTTAGCTAAATTTCTATAATTTGTATCCCTTTTTAATTGAAACCCACCATCAAAAGGCAATTGCCAATCAACATATCCCGTACTATCCGTCACACCATTAAACAACCGCATCGAATCCCGCATCGGCTCATTTTTATCTTTTGGCATCATCAAAACAAAAGGCTTAACGGGCTGAATTTCCTTCCCCGCCAAAGTAGCCGTAATCTTAACCATGCCACCCGAAGCCAACATGTCATCACCCGCCCGAGTCGTCAAATTTTCGGCGAGCATGTCCGACATTTTGTAGGCTTCTCGCAAGGTAAAAGTCACTTCGCTGCCTTCGGGAACATCCAAGGCATCAGACGGAATGAGCAAAACTGTACCCTTTTCGCCTACTACTTTTATCGTTTTGGTTTTCGATGTTATCACGGTTTTCACGGTTGGCTTATCCGCAATTTCTTCAAAAAGTTTTTGAATTGCCGTTTTCTCTATTTTACCATTTATGTCGTAACTATTTGAATTTATTGCACTTACGCTTTCTATTTTTTTTGTATTTAAACTGTCAAATACTGAGGGGGTGCTTTTTTCTGAATAACGCACTACTATTTCGACACGGCGGGTAAACGCTTTTTCTGCCTCGGAAAGTTTAGAAGAAAGGCTTGATTCGCTTTCAATCGCCAATGAAAATTTATCTCGATTGATGCCTTTTTGGGTAAAGTAAGTCATTACAGCTTTGGCTCGGCTTTCAGATATTTTTTTACTTTCAGTATTGGTAACGCCTGATTCGGCACTACTAAAAATCTCAATTTTATAGTCTGCAAACTCATTTAAAGTGTCGGCAATTTCGAAAAGTACGACTTCACTTTCTTCTCTTAAAATTGATTTTTTCGTTTCAAAAAAAATACTTTTTTGAAACGATTTTTGCGCTAAAAGACTGAAAATACTGAGGGGGGTGATGAGTGTGATAAGTAATAATCTTTTAATCTTGAACATAAGTTTGTGGGAATTTAGGTTTAGAAATAAAATAGAAAACAAATATATTTTAAAATAGAACGTAAACCAAACCATTTTGTGAAACCTCTGATAATTTTCATAGTTAAACAACAGATTTACTCATTATTTTCATACACATTTTAAAATTTTTCTGATGAAACAACTGACTTTGACTTTCTGCATTTTACTCTTAAATGCCCTCTCCGTCTTTGCGAAAGACGAACCCAAAACGCCCGAAATTGACTCCGCCCAAATGATGGTGGATAAATTCGAGAGCGAATTGAATTACAAAACAGGTGACATCACGATTGGTGATAATTTAGCCAAAATAAAAGTTCCCGCTGGCTTCAAATTCTTAGATGCCAAAGACGCACAAAAGGTTGTATATGAACTTTGGGGCAACCCTCGTGAAAATGTCGAAAAACTATATGGCATGTTGATTCCCGATAAAATGAAGGCAACAAGTAGCGATTGTTGGGCATTCATCGTCGAATATGATGACATGGGCTATGTAAAAGACGACGATGCTGATAAAATTGATTATGCCGACATGCTCAAACAGCTTCAAGAAGGTGAAGTTGAAGAAAATAAAGAACGGGTAAAAGCGGGCTATCAAGCTGTTCACATGGTCGGTTGGGCAGAGCAACCTTACTACGATAAAGAGCGAAAAGTTTTACATTGGGCAAAGGAAATTGACTTCGAAGGCTCGCCCGAACACACACTCAACTATAACGTGCGGGTGTTGGGGCGCAAGGGTGTTATGGTGCTAAATGCGGTGGGAGGCATCGGGCAATTGGCTGAAATAAAGCAAACAATCAGCGGTGTTTTAGGCAGTGTTACTTATAGTGAAGGTAGCCGATACACAGACTTTAATCCCTCAATGGATAACGTTGCAGCGGTCGGAATCGGCGGTTTGGTTGCGGGCAAAGTGTTGGCAAAAGTCGGTTTCTTTGCCGTGATTGCTAAGTTTGGCAAGGTCATTTTCTTAGCCATTGCTGGTTTTGGGGCAGCCATTTGGGGTTGGATTAAGAAGAAAATGGGGCGTGGAGAAGAAGAGGAAGTCGCTCAAAATGATGAAGAAAACGGAGAAGAAGCGACGGCATAATTAAGTTCGTTTTTTCTAAAAAATATAAAACCAAAAGGTGCTTAATTGTGCCTTTTGGTTTTTTTTTATTCAAATTTCACGGCTTTATTTCCAACAAATAACCTTTTTTATTTTATTAAAAACTAACTTTGCGGCTTTAAAAGGGGCCCCTTAGTATTTTTAGCTTTTGGGCAAAATAAAAACACAAATACAACGAATTTTTCTACCTAAACAATTGATTATCATACATTTACAAGAGAAAATTACATACACATCATGTACAAAAAGAAAATTAAATCAGCCCTTATTTCCGTTTTTTACAAAGATGGCTTAGACGACATCGTGCGGGAACTCGACCGTTTGAAAGTCAAAATTTATTCGACGGGCGGCACGCAAAGTTTCATTGAAGGCTTGGGTGTGAAAGTGGAGGCCGTTGAAGAATTGACGACCTACCCTTCCATTTTAGATGGTCGTGTGAAGACATTGCATCCGAAGGTTTTTGGGGGCATTTTGGCAAAGCGAGAAGCAAGCCACACGGCGCAATTGGAGAAATTTGACATCCCCGAAATTGACCTCGTGATTGTGGACCTCTATCCGTTTGAGGAGACCATTTTGAAGACAAAAAACGAAGAAGATATTATTGAAAAAATAGATATAGGCGGCATCTCGTTGATTCGGGCGGCGGCTAAAAATTTTCAAGATGTAGTAGTCGTGCCAAACCGCAATGATTATGCGACTTTTTTACAAATTTTGAAGGAAAACAATGGCTACACAAAACTCGATGAGCGTCGTTATTTTGCCATGAAAGCATTTAATGTGTCAAGTCATTATGATACAGCGATTTTTAAATGGTTTATCGAACAAGAACAAGGCGGTGAAAAAACGCCTAATTTTATTGCCGAAGGTTCTGTCGAGTTGCCGCCGTTGACGACGAATAGTTTTTTCAAACATTCCATCACGCAATCCGAGGGTTTACGCTACGGTGAAAACCCGCATCAATCGGCTGTTTTCTTCGGTGATTTGAGTCAAATGTTTGAAACTTTGAGTGGTAAAGCATTGAGTTTCAATAACTTAGTGGATGTGGACGGTGCTGTGCGCCTAATGCGTGAGTTCCGTGACGACCAACCCACTTTTGCTATTTTGAAGCACACCAACGCTTGCGGCGTAGCAACCAAAAAGACGCTACTCGATGCTTGGAAAACGGCTTTGGCTTCCGACCCAATTTCCGCTTTTGGTGGTATTTTGATTTGTAATAAAAAAATGGATGCAGCCACGGCGGAGGAAATCAATAAATTGTTCTACGAAGTGTTGATTGCACCCGAATATTCGCCCGAAGCACTCGAAATACTGAGGGGTAAGAAACAACGGATTTTGTTGCGCATCAAAGATTTTTATCAAACCTCGGTATCGTTCAAAAGTCTTTTAAATGGTGTGATTCAGCAAGATACCGACTTGAAAACGGAGACCGAAAAAGACCTCAAATTCGTGACCGCCAAACGCCCAACGGAGCGTGAAATCGAGGACTTACTTTATGCCAATATTTGCGTTAAACACTTGAAATCCAATGGAATAGCCATAGTAAAAAATCGTCAACTGATAACAATGGGCTGTGGTCAAACCTCACGGGTGGATGCGCTCAAACATGCGCTCGAAAAAGCCCAAAACTTGGGTTTCGACATCAAAGGTGCGGCGATGGCTTCCGAGGCATTTTTCCCTTTTCCTGACTGCGTGGAGATAGCGCACAAGGCGGGTATCACGTCAGTCATTCAGCCAGGCGGCTCGGTAAAAGATCAAGATTCAATTGACTATTGCAACGCCAATGGTTTGGCGATGGTGATGACGGGGGTTAGGCATTTTTTGCATTAGGATTTTTTTGAGCCACGAACCTGCCGACATAGGCAGGTTCGTGGTTTAAAATAGAAAATACTGAGGGGATACTTTTTTGTACTATCAAAATAAAGATAGATGCTAACGACAATAGAACTTGAATTAAAATTAGCTGAATTACGTGCTTTAACCGCTGAAACGGAGGTTGTAGAGTTTAAAGAAGCTAAAAACAATTATGATTTTATCAAACTTGGTAAATATTTTTCAGCCTTGTGCAATGAAGCCAACCTGAAAGATAAACCTTCTGCATGGCTTGTTTTTGGCATACAAGATAAAGACAAAGCTATTGTAAACAGTCAATTTCGCCCTAATAAAGCTGATTTAGACAGTTTAAAAGCTGAAATCGCCAGTAAAACGACCAATCGTATCACTTTTATAGAGATTTATGAATTGGTGCTACCCGAAGGTCGAGTGGTGTTATTTGAAATACCAGCCGCACCAAAAGGTATTCCGATAGCATGGGAAGGACATTATTATGGTAGAGATGGTGAACAACTTCATCCTTTGAATCTTGAAGAATTAGAGCGCATTCGTTTCCCAAATCTTGAAGATTGGAGTGCGGCTGTTTGTTCTGACGCAACAATTAAAGACCTTGACCCCAAAGCTATTGAAGTAGCTCGTAAAAACTATGTGGTAAAATATCCTGAATATGCCACAGAGGTCGAGATTTGGGATGATTTGACTTTTCTCAATAAAGCAAAATTGACAAAGCAAGGTAAAATTACTCGTACAGCTATTATTTTACTTAGAAAAACAGAATCAGAACATTTTATCAGTCCAGCGGAATCAAAAATTCGTTGGATTTTAAAAGACAGCCAAGGCAATGATAAAGATTATTATTTAGCAACCCTTCCCATGCTTTTAGCGGTGGATAAGATTTATGAAAAAATTCGTAAGTTGACGTATCGCTACATAAAAGAGGGGACACTTTTCCCAGATGAAGTGCCACAATATGAACCCTATCTCATACGTGAAGCCATTAATAATTGCATTGCTCACCAAGATTATTCAAAAGGCGGCGGCAGGATAAATGTGATTGAAAAAGAAGATGATCAATTGATTTTTTCAAATATTGGGACATTTATACCAGGTTCAGTAGAGAAAGTTGTCATCAACGATGCACCAGAACTGAAATATAGAAATCCATTTTTGGCTCATGCTATGTTTAATCTTCGCATGGTAGATACAATGGGTGGTGGGATTCGCAAAATGTTTAATTTTCAACGAGTCCGTTTTTTCCCCATGCCTGAATATGAGTTTGAAAGAGATGTTGTAAAAGTTACCATTATAGGAAAAATTTTAGACATGGATTATGCCCGCATTTTAGCTAAAAATGAGGACTTAACTTTGGAAGAAATTGTCTTGTTGGATAAAGTTCAAAAGAAAAAGGATTTGATTGATATTGAAGAAAAACATTTGAGAAAACGTAAACTTATAGAAGGTCGAAAGCCTAACTTTTACGTGTCTAAAAAAATTGCCCAAATTTTAGGGCAGAAAGCGGATTATACCAAAAATAAAGCATTTGATAATACCTACTACGTAGATTTGATTATAAAATTTATAGAGCAACACGGTCAAATGGAAAGAAAAGAGGCAGATGAATTATTATGGACTAAGTTACCTGATTGGATGAGTGAGGAACAAAAGAAAAATAAGATTGGAAATATGCTGAGTAGATTACGAACTAAAACAATTATTACTAACAAAGGTTCTTATGCACTACCGTTATGGGTATTTGTTGAAAAATAAAGTAAGAGAGAAGTAAGAGAGAAGTAAGAGAGAAGTAAGGTGTTAAAATTTGAGTTGCTAATTATTTATTTTCATAACTTATTGATAATCAATTACTTAGATATTTTTAATATTTGCAAAATATCGGTGTTTTATTAAAAAAGTATTAAAGAATTAAGAGACGATTAAATAAGTAAGAGAGAAATATTAAAGAATTAAGAGAACATTAAAGTATAAAAGACAGAAATAAACTCATTGAAATCCAAATGATTGACCCTAAATCATTTGGATTTTTCGTTCCCCACCTGCCTTTTTGTCATAAAACCCCGCATGGTATGATACTTGACTTATATACTATGAATCCACGTTTTTAAATCAAAAAAATGGCACAAAACGTTGATAATCAATACGTTAAATTTTATTTCTTTCAGTTCAAAGATTAATTTTTACCTTAGCTTCATAATTCCAAAAATTAGGTACTGACAAGGTGACACTTATGCACCCCCTCAGTATTTTGACACTTATAACAAACACGCTATAAAAAAGCGTACTCCTTATATATTATGTTTGAAGAAATTGAGAGAATGGCTCCCGCAGACGATGACGGTGATTTTTTGCCCATGATGTCTATGGATGAAGAAGATGAACAACAAAAGCATGAGGTCTATCCCGAAATCATGCCCATTTTGCCGTTGAAAAATACGGTACTATTTCCAGGCGTGGTCATTCCGATTACAGTCGGGCGTGA
>JAYTMW010000912.1:0-3051 GCA_043728105.1 Saprospiraceae bacterium
CGTTATCAAAAAGCGATTGATTGCGGCGTGGACATTTTTTCGGGTTCAGCCGACCCAAGTTTGTTACTCGAAACCGTCAAAAAAGGTTTGGTTACGGAGGCTCGCATCAATGAATCTGTTGCTCGTTTATTAAAAGAAAAATTTGATTTGGGCTTGTTTGAAAACCCTTACGTGGACGTTGAAACAGCCATGAAAACGGTGGGCAACGCCGAGTATCAAAAAAAGGCGGATATGGCTTTAAGAAAATCTATTGTGTTATTGAGAAATCAAGCAAAAGTGTTACCCCTCAGTATTTTGGGTGGAAAAAAGACAAAAATCTATTTTGAATCTTATTACGATAACGGCAGAACGAAAAATCCTATAACCGTCATTAAACCCGAAGGGAACAAATGGAATCTTGATTTTGTGTCCGCAAAAGAAGAAGCCGACGTTGTTTTGTTGTGGCTAACGCCGAATATGGGCAGCCTTTTTAACACAAAAGAAGGAGAAAAAATAGAGTTACAATTGTCTAAAAATAAGATTGATATTGCGCATGTAAACGAGTTAACCAAACTGAAACCCACCATTTTAGCCATCAATTTCACAAGCCCGTGGGTGATAGATGAAATTGATAACGCTAACGCAAAAACAGTGTTAGCAACCTTCGGCACAACCGCCGATGCGTTGTTAGATGTTGTCAGCGGCACGTTTAATCCGACTGGAAAAATGCCTTTCACCACGCCCATTTCAAGGCAAGCCGTTTTGGATAATCCCTCGGATGTGCCAGGTTATTTGAAGCCAAAAGGGTATGGGTTGTTTAAGTTTGGGGAGGGTTTGAGTTATTGATTTGTAGGGGCAGTTTCAACCGCCGACCAATTATAATTTACTGATAATCAATGTTTTATAATTTTATTTAGGTGGATAAGTCTTGTAAAAATCACCTCGTCTGCCAATTCGTTGAGCGAAAAAAGTTTCGCCGTTCCAATACAATCCGATGCGGTAATCGCCCAATCGAATTCTATAATGATGGGGTTGCCCTTTGAGGGGTTTTAGGTGTGGAATATCTGAAAATGTTTGAGCATTGAGAATGCATTCAAGTGCTTCGGCAGCTTGAATTTGAGTAGTATGATTGAAACGTCGAATATCTTTTATGTAAGATTTATCAATTATGAGGCGCATATAACCCTTTTTTTAAATCAGAAAGAAATTGTGCGGTTTCAGATTCGGGTAAATGACCTTCGGAAGGTTGTTCAGCATCAAATAACATGCGTTCTAATAAGGAGGCATCTTGACGCTCATCATCATTCATTTTTGACCATTCTCCTGTTGCGACATATTTGTCAACGAGGCGTTTTTGAATAATTGGGTGAATGTGTGATTCCCATATCAATTCATCCTCACTTTCCACAATCTGGAAAGGGAGTTGCAACCGCTTAATAAAGTTGACAACTTTTTGTAGCTTCGTAGAATCCTTAAAATGAATAGTTATAGATGTCATTATTGCTAAATTTTAAACAAAAGTACACGTTTTTACGATAGTTTTCAACCCCCTCAGTATTTTGATTATTTTTTAAGTTAAAAATAAAAAAAGATGAAACGCAGAGAATTTCTACAATAAAAATCAAGCGGGTCTGTAAACTCTCAAAAGTTGATTTTCAAATAGCCCTTGATTTTTTAATAATTCAGCGTGAATACGATTGGCAAGTGCTGAAAAGTCAGCATCTTCGGTACACACAACGATACCTGCATGAATAGGATTGACTCGATGAAGTTGAATAAAATCACGGCGATTCAGAGTCAAAAGTATTCTGTTTTGAGTGGTAGAAAAAGTCAATACATCTTCATCAGGAATACGTTGATTGGCATTGCCCGCATCACGGGAGGTCAATACATCGTGACCTAAACTTCGAAGTAACAAAACGACAGGTAAGGGAAAGTTTTCATTGACGTATAGTTTTTCCATAGTTTCAAAAAAGTATGTTATAGTTCGGCATTTTCTTGAATATCTAATTCAATTTCTTTTTTATTGGATTTGAAATAAGCCCAAGCATTGTTCAAATCTTGTTGGCGTAAAGTGGGATAAGCGTTTAATAAAGCAGCATCATTCATAGCTAATTTTTTGAACGAAACCAATGTCCAAACGGGAATACGAGTACGAATAATGCAAGCACTACCGCCACAAACATTAGGTGTTTTTTCAATTCCGGGGAATGGTTCACCTAAATTTTTTGAAATAAAATAAAGCAAATGCGCTTTATTAGTCGAAGATAATTTAGCAACCAATGCTTCGACTTGACTCAATGGTAATGTCATATTGAATTTTATTTTTATAATAATAAAATATTTTAAACAAAAGTACACGTTTTCAGCACAATTTTCAACCCCCTCAGTATTTTCTTAAATTTAAGATTATATTTTAAGTTAAAAATAAAAAAAGATGAAACGCAGAGAATTTCTACAACAAACTTCCCTCGCCACAGGCGGTTTACTCCTTGCACCCGAACTAAACGGCATGGGTTTTCCGACCGCAAAAAAACGTTTGGCAATAGTCGGCACGGGGCATCGAGGCACAGGTTTTTGGGGTAAACCCATCATTGATAATTTTGGTGATTTAGTAGAGTTTGTGGGCTTGTGCGACATCAATCCCGGGCGGTTGGAGACGGCCAAAAACTTCATGAAAGTCACTTGCCCAACCTTTAAGGATTTTGATAAAATGTTGAAAGAGACAAAACCAAATCTGGTAATTGTCACGACTGTTGATTGCACGCACGATATTTTCATCGTCAAAGCCCTCGAAGCGGGTTGCGATGTCATCACCGAAAAACCCATGACAACTGATGAGGATAAATGTCAAAACATATTGGATGCCGAGCGTCGCACGGGGCGTAAAGTGATTGTTGGATTTAACTATCGCCACAATCCCCACATGAAAAAATTGCGGGAATTGTTGTCTCAAAATCGGATTGGTAAAATAACTTCCGTGGATTTTCATTGGTATCTCAACGTCTATCATGGGGCCGATTATTTCCGCCGTTGGCATGGTTACAAAGCCAAAGGTGGGTCACTTTGGGT
>JAYTMW010000913.1:0-3239 GCA_043728105.1 Saprospiraceae bacterium
AAAAAAGAAAATTAGCTAAGGGATGATAATCTAATAGCTTTAAAATATTAATCGAATGAAAGCTCGTTTTTACAATTGGTGCTATATGAAATAAAAGCCTGATCACAATCCTGAGATGGGAGCATTGTCAAAAGAAAAGTGGTGGAGCAATTAGCTACCCCGTTCACAATTGTTATTTTTTCCAAAAGTATGCTCCTGATTCGATTAATTTTTTATATATATTTGAACCCCCATTTTTGGGTAAGGCATTTTTTATGCCTTTTTAAAAATTACCCTTATTAAACAATAATACCGTTGTCACAGTTTAAAAGACAACATAGCGAAAACGGATAGACAAGTAGACTGACAAATCGGGCTACACTTCTTAACTGTGCATACCTATAAAAAATGTGGAAACGAGCAACCACATAAAAAACGAGGTAACACCGAAAAGCCAAATGAGTAATAAAATAAAAAATAAATAAAATGGAAACTACAACGCCTCAATTTGACCCTGTCAAATACAAGAACACAACTCGCGACCAGTGGCAAACGGCCGCAGAAGCATGGTTCCGCTGGAGTCCTACGCTCAACCAATGGCTTGGTCAAGCGACAGAAACAATGTTAGATATGGCAGGCATCTCCACAGGACATCGTGTGTTGGATGTGGCTGCGGGTGCTGGTGAGCAATCTATAACCATAGCAAAAAAAGTTGGCACAACAGGTTATGTTCTTGCTTCTGATATTTCCTCTAACATCCTAGAGTTTGCTGAACAAATGGCAAAGCAAGCTGGTCTGAAAAACATTGAAACAAAAGTAATGGATGGTGAAAATCTTACTATTCCTGATGCAACATTTGATGCGGTTATTTCAAGAGTAGGACTTATTTATTTTCCAGACCAGCAGAGAGCATTAAAAGAAATGTTACGAGTGCTCAAACCAGGAGGTAAAGTTGCTGCTATCGTTTATTCAACTCCGGAAAAAAACAAATTTTTCTCTGTGCCGGTGTCTATTATTCGTAATCGTGCAAAGCTCCCGCCACCATTGCCCGGTCAGCCTGGACCGTTTAGCTTAGGTGCAGAGGGCGTAATTGAAAAATCATTTAGACAAGCCGGGTTCATCAATGTTAAGTCTGTAATTGTAAATTCACCGTTGATTATGCCTGCTGCAAAAGATTGTGTGCGGTTTGAGAAAGAATCATTCGGGGCATTACATCAAATGATGAGCGGTTTAACTGATGCAGAAAAGGAATCTGTTTGGGATGAAATAGAACAAGAACTAAAGAAATTTGAGACAGAGAAGGGGTTTATCGGTCCATGCGAAATGGTCGTGGCTATTGGATCGAAACAATAACTTGTTCAATAATTGCTATATGAGAAAAGTAAACCAGCCCATAACATTTAGCATTCTAGAAGAAAGACCCCATTAAAGATCCTTCTAAATTGGGTGGTGCGGCATCCAGATCTTTTTGCTAGCGGAACGCCGCCCGGCCGAGAGCGACCCGGGTTGTGTTCGGCGAAACGGTTGCGGCATCAAAGTCCGCAAAGTAGCCACTCAGTAGATTTCAGTGGCGGTTTCTGTAGGTGCTAAAGTAGGCAGTTATGTGGTATTTTTTTTAGTTTTCGGATCTAAAGTTGTGTACTTTTTTGATAAAGGTTAATAAACCCCTTACCCCATTTGCTTGGGGGCTTATCCTTTTCAGTTTTGCAAAGTAGAGCTGGAATCCGTTCTTGTTTTTCCAGCATTTCTATTTCCCAATATTCGTCTTTTTCTTTTACATTGCTGATATTAAAGTCTTTCAAAATATTTTCAGGTACTAATATTTTCGAAAGACTTCCAAATAATTCACTCTCTGGTTTTCCTAATTTTTATTTCTGCCCATAGTCGTTTTATTTAACGACATAATAGTACTAAATTTATGGATAGCACCTCAAAAAAAGAATTAGCCGAAGTATAATAACATTTTATAATTTTTTTTTATTTTTGTGAAAAATGAAACCTTTTGAAAATAACAAAATAACAAAATTATGAAAAAATTAAAACCTCTTTTCCTATTTTTATTGCCATTCATGTCCATTTCTCAAGAAATAAAATATCCTCTTTACACAAGTGCAATCCCCAACTCAAAACCCATAGCAAACACCGAAAAATCGGAAGTGACTGGCGGAATATTGAGGGTTACAAACGTGACCGTGCCTGAGCTTTGGTATTACCCAGCGCCAGCGGAAACTGCCAATGGAACTTGTGTAATCATTTGCCCGGGTGGTGGCTATGGAAGATTGGCGACGAGCCACGAAGGCACTGATGTGGCCAAAAAATTCAATGAATTTGGCGTTTCGGCTTTTGTGCTAAAATATCGTTTGCCTAATGATAACGCCCAGATAGACAAGACAATAGCACCACTTCAGGATGCACAACAGGCTTTTAGAATGGTGAGAAACCGTGCGAAAGAATTTAATATAAATTCAAAAAAATTGGGCATAATGGGTTTTTCGGCAGGAGGGCATTTGGCGGCCACAGCGGGTACTCATTTTGAAAAACAAGTTGGTGAATTGGCCGATACGAGCAACATCCGCCCAGATTTTATGATATTGGGCTATCCAATTATCAGTATGAAAGCCTTTGGCCATAATGGCTCTATCAATAATCTTTTAGGCAAAACACCAACACAAGAAATGCTTGATTTGTATTCAAACGAATTACATATTACTACCAAAACACCTCCAACTTTTTTGATGCATGCAGCTGACGATAAGTCAGTTACCGTAAAAAATTCATTAATTTTTTATGAAACTTTGGCCCAAAACAACGTACCAGTAGAAATGCATTTGTACCCTAAAGGTGGCCACGGCTTCGGCATGAAAAACACTACTCACCCCGACCTTTGGATGGAACGAGTGAAAAATTGGATGGAAAGTATGGGTTGGTTGAAAAAATAATTGGTATTATTTTGCTGTTAATTCAATTTTATATGGTTATGTTCTAATATTGACAACATTTTGTTTAAAAAGCCAAAATAGCTGATAGGCTGCTGGTGACATTATTCCTGTTAATACCCATTGTTTAATTACAGCTTTGTTTTCTTGTATCTTGCCTTTATATGCATACCAGTTTAGGTAATTTTGTAAATATTTAGTTCCTACCCCATTAAATTTGCCCAAAAACTGCCTTATTTGCTTATGGGTTTGATTTACTGTTTGTAAATGAACACCTCTGTCGTTTTTGTCGACGTGTTCTTTTGCTTTTACTGTCTTATGGGT
>JAYTMW010000914.1:0-2625 GCA_043728105.1 Saprospiraceae bacterium
GTTATGGTGGCGTTGGTTGTTCCCTTTTCATAAACACTTGCGCCTACCAACATTTCTTTGCCCGAACTGATGTTGCCTGTTATGGTGATGCGTTGGGCAAATGCCGTTAAGGTGATTGTATTGATGAATAATACAAGCAATAGTTTGTATATTTTATTGGGTAAATAATTTTTCATAGTGACAATATTTTGTGTAAAAAACTAAAAAATACTGAGGGGCCTCCTCGTAAAGAAAATGTGTCATTGCGAGGAGGTACGACGAAGCAATCTGTTAGTTTTCGCAGGATGCCTTTCGTCAAATTGACTAAAATCAATCAATTAATGTACTTTATTCGCTTTGTTTGGCGAATTAGATTGGAAGTAACTTGGCAGATTGCTTCGTCGTACCTCCTCGCAATGACACATTAATTTGAGGTTTTGAGTTTGTGGGTAGTGGACAGAATTTCAAACTTAACGCAAGTTTTGATGACCATTAATTAACCTTCTCCAACCACCCTCCTTTAAACCCCGCCTTTTTCAACCCAGCAACAATATAAGGATTCTTCCGCATCAATTTCCAAACAAATTGCGAGCGATAATTTTCAATCTGAATGAGAATAGGCCCTTGATCAATGCCGAGGCAATCCACATCAACCCAACCTTTTTCGTTGCCTTTACCAAAAGTATAAGTTGGGTTATAAGCATCCTTAAAACCGTATTCAGTAACGAGTGTACTATTATATTTTGTCCACATATTTTCAAGTGCTGGCAAACAAATTTCAGGTGCAAAAGGGATTGAACCGCCCACCGCCGTTGGGGAAATCGTGCCATCATCAATGGTTTGCGTTGACGCTGCCCCACGAGCCCGATAAGACCAAAATTCTTGTTTTTTACCGTCTAAAAAAACGGTTGTATCCTTTGCACCATCACACGCCGTCAAACCCCATTCGTTGGCACTATAATTTTTATAAACCGACGCATTATCCATGCAATATTGACGATTGGCGTAAGTTGCTCTTCTCGAATTTTCAAAATAATCGAACCCTTTTTTGTCCATATATGGGTCAAAAATGCCCTTAAAATCAATGTACATTTGGCTGTATTGATGCCCAAAAAGTGGGTCAAAATTGACGTGTTCCTGTCCCTTGAAAGTAGCCCACGGATAAGGCTTACACCACCGCTCCCAACAGTCGGCAGGAATCGGATGCGTGGGCGAACCGATGGCCATAAGCAACAAAGACATCCCTTCATTATAGCCAATCCATTCCGCACTTAAAAAACCTTTTTCTGGATGATAACCCATGGAAAGATTCTTTTTTTCATTCAAAAACCAAGACCATTCAACCCTCCGATAGAGTTTATCCGACAAATCCCGTATCTGTTTTTCAGTAGGATTATCCCCTTCAAAATAAGACATAACAGACAACACACCCGACATCAGCAAGCCCGTATCAATGGAAGAAAGTTCCACATCTTTGAAGCGTAATCCCTTTTCGTGATCTAAAAAATGATAATAAAAACCATGAAAACCCGACACGCCCGACTCTGCCCCACCCTGCGGCGCATTCCATAAAAATTGCAAAGTTTTCAAGGTCCGTTCTGCCGCTTGCTCACGGGTTACGTAATGCCTTTCTGCCCCAATGCAGTTAGCTGTCAATCCAAAACCCGTGGCTGCAATGCTCGAAAAACTGCGTTGTGGATGGCGGTCTGGCGTTTGAAAATTCTTATCCACCAAATCCCAAAACCATTGAAAAGTGCGGTGTTCTAAGGTGTCGAGAGAAAATTTATTTGTATTTGGTTGAGCGTCTGTTGATAGTAAAATGTTCGCCGTTGTTGTTGGTTTTTGACCACAATTTGCAAAAACCATTAAGGTTATGAAAAGAGGGATAATGCGTTTAAATTTCATCAGATTGCTTGTTTTTTATCTTTTTTGATGAAAATACTTAAACAGAAAAAGTTGATATTGTTTTTTGAAACACATAGGCACATAGGACACATAGAAAGGTATTATTTCTTTATAAAAATGCAATAATTTTAAATAAAATCTCTCTTACTATGTGTCCTATGTGCCTATGTGTTTCAAAAAACAATATCAAAGAACTTTTTTGTTAGAATACTGAGGGGTGTCTAAAAAACGGTTTGCGTTGTTTGATAGCGCATTTTGCGCCACCAAACAACATCAAACCCGACAAGAATTATTGAAAAAACTTTACTCCTTTACAAACTTACTATTGGCAATCAAGCCTTTATCATCATAAGCCGAAACAACATAAATACCATTGCTCATGCCATCCAATGAAATGGTTTGAATATCAGATACACCGCCAAAAACAACCGTTTTGACCCTTTGACCCAACAAATTGGTAATTTCAACTCGCTTCATGTTCTCGATGTTGCGGATATACAATTCACTTGTTGCAGGGTTCGGATAAACCGCAAGACGCTCAACCGTAATGGGGTCAAAAATACCTGTCGTACCGCAGCTTCCTACATCGCCAATAGTGATGTCATCTATGTAAGACACTTGCGAAGCCGTAGCCGCAGGAAGAAGAAGGTCTATGAAAAAAGCCAAACGATAGTATTTATCCGTAGCCGTAATTTTACCCGAAAAATCAGCCGTAATTTCTTCCCATTCATTCACTTTTGT
>JAYTMW010000915.1:0-4082 GCA_043728105.1 Saprospiraceae bacterium
AGCTAATGAACGTGACCAAAAACGCTTTTCGTTAGGTTTAATAATATAGACAGTATCGCCAGAATAATATTTTACAAACTTGCGATAATAGATACTTTCTGTGTATTCTTGATAGGTATATTCATTTATTTCTTTGAGAATATTAGCAATATTTGTGTTGCTATTTTCTTCAATATAGCCAGCCTCATGTTCTTTGTTAAAACGTAAGGCTACAATGTTCAACGGAATTTTAGGAGATACAGGAAAAACCGTAATCCATGCCGTTAATGAACTGCCAAATTTCAAGAAACTATTAATATTATTAACTAAATATTGGCTATACGTCTTTATTTCAATGTTTTGGCAAGGATGAAAGGCTATACTTTCTTTTTTATTCTGAAAACCATCTAAGGTTAAATTTATTAAATCCTCAATTAAAACAATTTCATTAGGAGATAAATTAAGTGCTTCGTAAAATAATTTATCTATCTTTTTTTCGATTTCTTCAATACTATAAATAGCTAAATTTCGCTTTTTAATAGCAATGATTTCATCCATACACGCTATGATTGCTTCTTTTTTGTCTTCGGGTAGAGAGAAACATAGGTCGGGTAAGTCTAAAATTTCGTTGGGCTTAACTTCTTCTCTTTCTATCCCCCAACTTGCTGTTGTTAAAAACATTATGTAAGAAGCCAGTTGTGAATTTAAAAAGCACGATAGTAACTTTAATTCTTTTTCACCGTTTTCGATATGGATGCCATAAATAGTTTTTCTAAATGAACAATCAAAATCCAAATAAGAAGAACAGAATTTTTTTGTTTTTTGCTCTTGTCCAGCTTTAATAAGTAAATGGGGTTGTTTGTAGGAGCTATATTTACCAAGTAATCTGAATTTCTCTATTTCAATTATATTAGATGATGAACTTTCTGTATAATATCTCTTAACATCACTTGCACCAATAAATGGAATTTTTTTTATTTCAAAATTTGTATGTCTTAATGGCTTTGATGTTTCAAAACCTACACCCGCATTTTTTTCCCAGCCCTTAGTTTTTTCTAACTTATTCAGTAAGCTATTTTCCACGTGTAAATTTTGAACGAGAGAGAAATCTCTTTCAGTTCCCCACATAGCTGTTTTTAGGATATATGAATTTGGATTTTTTACTTGCTCTCTTGGAATATATTTAATATCTGTTGCATCAATAGCAATACCATTCATTAGCCAGTTTTTTAGAACGGTTTTAGGGGCAACATAGACTAAACGATTTGAAGGTTTTTCTGGAAAAACATTGCTGTAAAACAAAATACCTGCTGGTCCACTTGCAGAACCAAATAATTTGCCCCCTTCGGTTTTAGTTGCTTTTCTTAAAATTGAAAAGTTGTAAATCTCCTCTACGTGTGTTTTTTCAAATAAGAAGTTTCTGAAATTTTGATACTCTTTTCCAGTATTAAAAAGAATTTTTATGCCTGTTACTAAGGCTATCTTTCCTTTTGGACAAAGTGACGTAGCTTTGTGTAAAAACGCAATAACTGCTTCTTGGGCAAATTTATGTTTTGTAAGATATTGGCTTACATCTTCATCTAATCCTCCTTTTTTGAAAGGTGGATTTCCTACAACTAAATCATATTCTATTTCTTCAAAAGGTCCCGAAGAAATGGTACTCATTCTGAATAAATTACTGCCTTGTGTATCGGGATTCGTATTTTCGGGTTCGTAAATAAGATATGGGAATTTACCAGTTTGCCAAAGGTTTTTGGGGTCAAGTCTGTTGAGCATAGCAAGATATAAACTAAATGCAGCTACCTTGATGGCTTCTTTTTCTTGTTCTACTCCAAATATATTATCTTTAACAATTTTACATATTGTATCAAAACCAAGGTTTTCATCAGGGTTAGCCATTTCCCAACGGTCTAACAAGCGGTTGAGGCTTTCTACCAAAAAAATTCCCGAACCACAGGTTGGATCCAAAATCTTGATATTATGATTCATATCCTCAGCGGTAGGATATGGAAGTACCTTATTTAAAATGAATTCAGCTAATGGGCGAGGTGTGTAGAAAGCACCCGTTTTAGACTGTTTTTCCTCTCCACCTTCGTTTGAAAGAAAATCCTCATAAATCCCACTGATTAACTCAATAGGAATAATACGGAAGTCGAAAATCCGCCAATCAAACAAATCAAGTTGGTTTTTATCATTTTTTATTTTTGACCAAAAGCATTCTTTAACAATTTGTAAGTGCTCAACAGTAACATCTTTTTCCTTATCCGTTATGGGGCATAAGTTTCCATTAAAAGAAACTTCTAATTTTTGGAAGATGCCATAAGTGGCTTCTTTATCTTCTAAAATATCAAAAAATGATTTTGCTTTGGGTTTATAAATTTGGTAGAACTTTGGGTCTGTTGCTCCTCTGTCTTCCAAATAAAGCGTAAAAAGTACCCGTAAAAGAATATCGTGAATTACGTGAATATCTAAACCCTTTGATTTTAGAAGAGTACGAGTATCTCTTAGGTTTTTAATAAGGGCTTGCTCAATTCTTACCTTTGACTTAATTTTATTAGCGTAATCTTCTTTACTCCAAAAATCACCTGAATCAATTGAAATTACTCCAAAAACATCTTTCAATTCATTCAAGGCTGATTCGTCATCTATCTTTGCTTTAAATATTTCAAGGCTTTCTACATTTTGGCTATCGTCATTAGGATTTATAGGCTTATCAAATCCGTTATATATTCGGATTTCGGTAGGGCTTTCTACATATAAAAAAGGAGCTTTGCCTTGATTCCAGATACTCTTTTGAACCTTCGCAAGATCTTCTAATACTTCCTCTTTAAAATTAGGTACTGATTTAAAATAAATAGCGGGCTGTTCTCCTAAAAAATGCACATTATCTATTCCATACAACAGATTATTCGCCTGTTCAACGTAGTGACGTTTAACAGGAGATAAGGTATCGGTATTAGAATTAACATCTATTACTCCTTTACCAAACTCTAAATAATCAATTACTGAAAAATCCATTTTTATTGCTAACTACTTTTTACTATTAATGACTTGATTTATGCTTAGTTCGATATTATTCATTTTCTGCATTAATAAGTCAGTATTATCCTGTACACTGTCTCCATAACCAATAAAAGCAACCATTTCCCATAATTCAAAAATATCACTCAAAGATACCGTAAATGGCAAGAACTCTGGGTTATCAGATACTAAAATCACTCTATTAGGCATATTTACGTCCTTTACTACTCTTTTGAAAGTAACGCCATCTTCTCTCAAAACTAAAACATATCTTTTATTGCTTTGAAATTGATTAAAGTTCTCTACGTACTTTCCTACAACGATACACCCTTCATTAATTGGTAACATTGATGTTCCTTTTATTTCAAAAGCCCTATAAGTTCCTTCTTTTAATTTGGGAATGGAAAATCGAGATAAATCACCAATAAAATTTATATCTGCAAAATTATGAGCATACCCTGCTATCGCCTTAATTGGTACTAACTCAATATTTTCTTCTTGTTTGTCATTTACTGTAATAGCTAAAATCCGAGGTTGGTTTCTTGAATTATTTAATCTTTTTCCCTCCGCTACTTCTTTCTCAATATCTTCAAAAATTAGTATATCTGTACTTATAGAAAAATGTATACTAACTTTTTTTAATAAAGTTGTAGGAAGGTCTGATTTACCATTTTCATAACCAGACCATGTACTTCGTTGAACCTCAAATAGATTTGCTATTTCTTGCTGAGATAAAGTATTTTTCTTTCTTAAATATGTTAAGTTTTTATATAACAATTGACGAAATTTTATACAAATGTATGAAATTTCGTCAATTGCTATATATTTTAACATTTATAACATTTGATTTCTTGACTTTTAAATGAATTAAATCTAAGTTTTTATGAAATTAAATAATCTGATAATAATTCAAATATCACTATCACAGGTAAGTACAGGTATATCTATACACAAACATTCCCTAAATTTGGAATATCATATTTCTTCGTATCATAACCATATTTAATCAATTCAAATGGGAGCAATTTTTGGCGTTCTTTTTCACTTTATCGGTGGTTTTGCATCGGGTAGTTTTTATATTC
>JAYTMW010000916.1:0-1680 GCA_043728105.1 Saprospiraceae bacterium
GATGAAGATTTTAAAGACGAGCAAATTCCCTATTGGGCCGATTTATGGCCGTCTGCCATTGCATTGTCTGAATTTCTTGTTGATAATTCAAAACTTGTAAAAGAGAAAAATGTTTTAGAGATTGGCTGTGGTTTAGGACTTGCCGGAATTGTAGCAGCAAAACTTGGAGGGATGGTTACACTTACAGATTATCTTCGTGCCGCTTTGGAATTTGCAGAATATAATTGGAATTTAAATTTTAAGACAAAAGCAAATGTACAATTGCTAGATTGGAGAAAGCCACAAAATATTTCACCGGCCGATGTTCTTCTTGCATCTGATATAGCCTACGAAAGCCGCTCATTTAAACCATTATTAAAAGCACTAAAAGTATTGGTTAAAAAAGAAGGATTAATTTTGATAAGCGAGCCCAACAGAAAATTTGCAAAAGAATTTTTTACAGATTTAAAAAATGAAGGATATACCATTTCGGATGAATTCAGAACCGTGGTTAAAGATGGTTTGCAAAATAAAATTACAATTTATATGTTAAAAAGGAATTGAAAATAGCACATTAAATATTTTTCAATTTTTTATTTTTTTTAAACGATTTTAGATTTTATACAATAACTTCATTCTTATAAGCGGTTATTATCCGAAAATTTATACTGCATATTTGTATTATGAAAAATAAAGTTATCAGGTTCGCTGAAGATTTATTGTGGATGATGTACCCTTCTCTTTGCGCCGCTTGCGGAAGACCTTTATACACAGGTGAAGAATGTATTTGTACTCCTTGCCGTTTTCATTTACCCCGAACCGGTTTTCATCTGATAGATGATAATCCTGTCGTTCAACATTTTTGGGGAAAGTCTCCTGTGAAAAATGCAACAGCATATTATTATTTTGGTAAAGGAGAAAGAGTTCAAAGACTCATTCATCAGCTGAAATATAAAAACAGAAAAGACGTTGGTGATTTTATTGGTTGTTTAATGGGCACAGAGTTAAAAAAATCTGATTTTAATACAATTGATCTGGTCGTCCCGGTACCACTGCATGTTTCAAGATTACGGCAACGGGGTTATAACCAAAGCGACTTTTTTGCCGAAGGCCTGGCAAAAGGATTGAAAAAAGGGTTTTCTTGTAATGCCCTCTTAAGAACTGAAGCAACAAGTACGCAAACGCGCAAACATCGTTTCGAGCGTTACAGAAATGTTGACAATATTTTTCAGGTAAATAATGAAAGCGAAGTAAAAAACAAAAGTATTCTTCTGGTTGATGATGTTATTACAACAGGCTCTACGTTAATTTCATGTGCTGATGCTTTATTGTCAGTCCCCGGAACTTCCGTTTATATTGCTGCAATAGCCTGTGCCTGAATCCCGGGTTTTTGAATTTTTAAATATTGAATTTGATTTATAAAAAGAAATAGGAGTAGTTTGACTGTAATTAAATACTCTAAATCCCTTCTCATTTATTTAAGTAAGTAATTGGCACCAAACTTCAAAATTCTCAAATTGATTTCCCATCTTTACAAAAAAAATACGTGTCAGAAAATATTGTTTTAAAAGACGGCCTTAATAAAGAAGAAAAGTATAAAGCCCTGTTTCCGCAAATCGTTGCTTTGGTCGAAGGAGAAAATGATTTGATTGCCAATACTGCCAATATTGTTGCTGCTCTGCGGGAAGCTTTTTCATTTTT
>JAYTMW010000917.1:0-1712 GCA_043728105.1 Saprospiraceae bacterium
TATAAAAAATCTTGTCTTCTCACTTAAATCAGAAATTAAAGCAAAAAAAAATAACAATTTACTGCATGACTTGTTTAATCGAATAAATGTACTATCCGAGTATCGACGGTAGTTTTATGCGTATTAAAACAGTCTGAAAATGTATAAAAATCTACGCCTTATTTTAGGTGATCAACTCAATATCAATCACACTTGGTTTAAAGAAAAAGACGGCGATACGCTCTATGTCATCATGGAGATTTTGCCCGAATCGGGCTACGTCAAACACCATATTCAAAAAGTTATTGGTTTCTTTTCGGCAATGCGTCATTTCACGCAAACCCTTGAAAATCAAGGGTTTGCGACAAAATATTTTCGGTTAGACGATGCAGATAATGCCCAAAGTTTTGAAGCCAATATTTTAGATTTAATCAAAAAATACAACGTCAAAAACTTTGCTTATCAGCTGCCCGACGAATACCGTTTGGATGTTTTATTAAAGGATTTTGCTAAAAAAGCTGAAAATACTGAGGGGGTATCCACAACCGTTTTTGACACCGAACATTTCTTGAGTAAGAGAGACGATTTGGCAGAGTCATTCAAAGGTAAAAAGACCTATTTAATGGAAAATTTTTACCGAAAAATGCGCATCAAGCACAACCTTTTAATGGAGGTTGACGGCAAAACACCCTTAGACAATCGTTGGAATTTTGACGCTGAAAATCGTAAAAAACTGCCCAAAGATTTGGTCATTCCTCCCGCCAAACATTTCTATCGAGACGTGTCAGGAATGGTTGAAATGTTGGAAAAAATGAACGTAAAAACCATTGGAAACGTGGACGAAAAGCACTTTGATTGGTGCGTTTCAAGGGAAGAAGCCTTATCACTTTTAGACCATTTTTGTCAGTTCCAACTCATTCATTTTGGCACGTATGAAGACGCTATGACCCAACGAGACACACTTTTGTTTCATTCAAAATTGAGTTTTGCGATGAACATAAAATTAATCTCGCCCTTAGAAGTGGTTGAAAAATGCGTGAATTATTGGCAAAATCATCAAAAAACCATTACAATTGCTCAAATTGAAGGCTTCGTGCGGCAAATTATTGGTTGGCGAGAATACATGCGGGGCGTGTATTGGGCGCAAATGCCCGAGTTCGCTACCCTCAATTTTTTCAACCACCAAGCCGACCTTCCCACGTGGTTTTGGACAGGCGAAACCAAAATGAATTGCTTGAAAAACAGCATCGGTCAATCACTCGATAAAGCCTACGCCCACCACATCCAACGCCTCATGGTGACGGGTGCTTTTTCGCTCCTTTTGGGCGTGCATCCCGACCAATTAGACGAGTGGTACTTGGGCATTTATATGGACGCAATTGAGTGGGTCGAAATCACGAACACCCGTGGCATGAGCCAATATGCCGACGGCGGCATCGTGGGTACAAAACCTTACGTTGGCTCGGCAAATTACATTGATAAAATGAGCGATTATTGCCAAAATTGCCACTACGATAAATCCCTTCGATATGGGCATAAAGCCTGTCCGTTCAACAGTTTGTATTGGGATTTTTATGATAGACATCGAGACAAGTTGGCGAAAAATCCACGGATTGGAATGATGTATCCGATGCTCAATAAAATGTCGCCCGACGAGTTGGAAAAGATATTAACGCAAGCGGCTTTTTATAAGGAAAATGTGGATAGTTTGTAGATTAATTTTCAAATAAAAA
>JAYTMW010000918.1:0-8647 GCA_043728105.1 Saprospiraceae bacterium
TGGAGGCGAACCAAAATTACCCCATTTTGCCCCCAAAGCCAAAAGGGTTATTTATCTTTTTCAAAGCGGTGCGCCAAGCCAATTGGAGCTTTTTGACCATAAACCCAAGCTCAAACAGATGTTCGGGCAAGAACTTCCCGCATCCGTGCGAGGTGAGCAACGGGTGACGGGCATGACAGCTTTTCAAAAATCTTTTCCGTTGGCGATGGGCAATTTCGAGTTCAAGCAATACGGCGAAAGTCGGGCGTGGATGAGTGATTTGCTGCCTTATCACCAACAAATTGCGGATGAAATGTGCTTCATAAAAACCATGCACACCGAAGCCATCAACCATGACCCCGCCGTTACGTTCCTCCAAACAGGCAGTCAACAAGGTGGGAGGCCGAGTTTTGGCTCTTGGATGAGCTATGGCTTAGGGTCTGAAAACAAGAATTTGCCGTCGTTTTGCGTGCTTTTATCAAGAAGCAACAATTATGACCAACCGCTTTATGCCAAATTGTGGAACAATGCGTTCCTTCCTTCCGAGCATCAAGGCGTGATGTTTCGCTCGGGCGAAGACCCAATTTTATACCTCAAAGACCCACAAGGTTTGGATAAAACGACTCGTCGAGACATGCTCGATGCGCTCGCAAAGTTGCACAAACAGCAAATTGAACACACGCTCGATGATGAACTCAATTCACGCATCGCACAATACGAAATGGCGTATCGGATGCAAACTTCCGTGCCAGAAACGCTCGATATTAGCAAAGAGCCCGATTCCGTTTTCGAGATGTATGGCCCCAACTCACGCAAGGCGGGCAGCTATGCGGCGAACTGCATTCTCGCTCGAAAATTGATTGAAAATGATGTGCGTTTTGTGCAACTCTATCATCAAGGTTGGGATCAGCACGGTAACTTGCCTTCTGAAATAAAGAAAATCACAAAAGACGTAGATCAACCTTCGGCAGCTTTGATTTTGGATTTGAAACAGCGTGGTTTACTGGAAGATACGCTCGTGATTTGGGGCGGCGAATTTGGCAGAGGCTGTTACTCACAAGGGAAATTAACGCCTGATAATTACGGGCGAGACCACCACCCTCGTTGCTACACAATTTGGATGGCAGGTGCGGGTGTAAAAAAAGGTACTACTTACGGCGAAACCGACGATTTTGGTTACAATATCATCAAAGACCCCGTGCATGTTCACGATTTTCAAGCCACCGTCATGCACCTCATGGGCATTGACCACGAGCGTTTTACCCACAAGTTTCAAGGTCGGCGGTATCGCTTGACGGATGTGGCGGGGCATGTGGTGAAGGGGGTTTTGGGTTGAGATTGATGAATTAATCGTAGTTACAGATAAAAAATAAGTTAATTACTTTTTAAAAAATAAAGAGTTGTAAAGAATACATGTACAAAGGATATTTTTCTTAAAATTGACCTAATTTTCGCTCAATCTACCTTTGTATGCCTCTCTTGTTTTTCAATTGAAGGATTAAATTTAAACATTTTATTTTTTCGTCACTACGATTTATGAAGAAAACGATTTACCAAAATGCTATTGAACAAATTGATGTTCTATTTGACCATGTAATAACCAATTCTGCGTCTGACTTTTTACGGGTTGATATTGGTATGATTAGTACAGATTTAGCAAGTGAGATTTACAAAAATAGTATGCTATCACTTGACAACTTTATTGTTTCCGTAGATTCATTTTGCATCAAACATACTATGAATCAACATGGAACTGAGAAAGAAGAGTTACGAGGGCAGATACCCATTAATAAATATGAATTAGGTCTTTTGACAGAAGTTGTTGAAAATCCTGACAAGGTATATTCACGCAGGAAAACGGCTGTAGGATATGATTCTCTTATTATTGAAAAGACTATTGGAAATTTATATTTTTTTTCCGTTTGGGAAATACGCATTATAAAGAGCCTAAAAAAAGGTAAAAAGAGTAGGATAATGTTACAAACATTTTATATTAGAAGAGTAAAAAACTAAAAAGCCATTTTGAGAAAAATCTCAAAACGGCTTTTATTTACCAACTCTACATGCTACTTTCGGAGGAAAGGCGGTGCGAACACGTCCAAAACGATTTGGTAGTACAAATGTACATACATTTTATAATTATTACAAAATATTTTTTAATATTAAAGAATATTTTTTAATTTTTTTAAATGATAACTTGTTGAATTGTCTATGAATTATGCAGAAATAATCGGTCGCTTCCACCCCCTAATCGTCCATTTGCCCATCGGCATTTTGACAATAGGCTTGCTTTTAGCGGCAGTTTCGAGGATTGAAAAATATGACATGTTGCGCCCTGCGGTGTCGTTTACATTGTTTTGGGCAGCCGTGGGTTCGATAGGCTCGTGTGTATTGGGCTACCTTTTGTCGTTGAGTGGAGAGTACAATGCCGACCTACTTTTCAAACACCAATGGACGGGTATTGGCTTGGCGGTGGCGGCTACGGGTGCATGGGCGTTGTATCGTTTTCCGAAGGCAGATTTATCTTTCACCAAAGGCATCACGTGGATTTTGACGACGAGTTTGCTTGTGGTGGCAGGGCATTACGGCGGCTCTTTGACCCACGGTGAAAACTATTTAACAGAATTGTTTTTTAAAAAGAAAAAAGAAAAAATAGTATTGCCACTTGCCAGTGATTCTACACAAGTCATTCAAAATCAATTAGTTACGAATGGCAATAAAAACGCAAATGATATTTTGAATACAGCAAAAAGCAATGTTTTACAAGTAGAAAAATCTTTAAACCAAACTCAAAGTTTACTACAAAAAGGGCAAAATACTGAGGGGGTAGCCACGACAATAAAAATTGTTGAAGAAGAACCTAAACCCATCATGGCATTTCAAGAATTGATTCAACCCATCTTAGAACAACGTTGTTATAGCTGTCATGGGCCGAACAAAAGCAAGGCAGATTTGCGTTTGGATAGCCCCGAAGCCATCAAAAAAGGCGGTGAAAATGGTAGCATTTTGACGGTGGGCAATCCTCAAAAAAGCACGCTTTACACTTACCTTGTTTTGCCCGACGAAGATGATATGCACATGCCACCAACGGGCAAACCACAGTTGACAAGTGAGCAAATAAAATTGGTTCACGCATGGATTGAAAAAGGCGGCTCGTTTGATAAACCCATGACTTTTTCAAAAACAGGAACAAGTATTAACCCGAATGTTACCCCCATAAATGCAGGCTCAGTATTTCAACCCAAAAGTGTCAAACCTACCGTGACGAATGCACCTAATAATGTTCTACAAAGTACTAATGTGAAAGAAAATATCGCTCCTGCCGAGACTGCAAAACTGCAAAAAGGAGATGCCAAAACAACTGCCATTGACCGCAAATTAGAGGACAAAGAAGCACTTATTTTGAAGCAAAAAGTAGAGGAAATAAACCCTCAAACCTTACAAAAATTTACAGAACAGCGCATAATTATTTCTAAATTTGGCGAGAAAAATGAATACGTGATGGCTAATTTTGTTAACGTAAAAAACTATGATAGTCAATTTTTAGATAATTTAAAAACCATTGAAAATCAATTGGTTAGGTTGCGTTTATCAAATCAACCCGTTAAAGACGATGACTTAAAAAAGGTCGCTACTCTAAAAAATATCACCCGTTTAAATTTAGAAAAAACACTAATAACGGACGCAGGTTTGGCTCACCTCAAAGACATGCCTAATTTGGAGCAACTCAATATTTATGGTACAAATATTACCGATAAAGGACTCGCCCATTTGAGCGCATGCAAGAACCTAAAAGTGCTTTATTTGTGGGGAACAAAAACAACACCCCAAGGCATCGAAAATTTGCAAAAAATACTGAGGGGTATCCAAATTGACACGGGCGGGGTAAAGTTTGTGAAACAAGATTCGACTAAAAAAGGGTGATGATTTTTACACGGATTAAAAGATTTTAAGGATTGACAGATTACTTTAATCCTTCAATCCTTAAAATCCTTTAATCCGTGTAAAAAAAATTTACGCCAATTTCCAACCCTCCCGATACGTCCGTTTGACGTATTGATTGGCAGGTTCAAAGTTCGTAATTTTCATATTGATACCATCCCAAAGCAACTTTTTACGTCCGGGATAATCAAAATTCTTCTTATCGTTTTCAACCCGATAATCATAACTTTTTATCGCTAAATTACCCATCAAAATAGACTCCGTAAGTGGGCCCGCAAAGTCGAAAGAAGAAGTCAAAAGTTTATGTTCTTTGCTCTCAAAACCCGCTTTACACGCCTCAGTCCAAGAGGCTTGATGACCATTTTCAGGTAATTTCACCGCCTTCGGGTCTTCGGCTGGCATTTCCATAATCGGTTTTCCTTTGATGAAAACTTTTGGGTGATGACCATACGTACCACACGTTAAAATACCTTTGTCTCCTATCATAATCACGCCATTTGAGCCGTCGAGGTCGCCCATCATCACATCGGCAGGAATCAAATCGGGATGAAAAGGGCGTGTGCCGCCGTCCATCCAAGTCAATTTCACCTCCGATTTATTCTTTTTTGTCGCCGCAAATTTCAACTGAACAGTTGAAGAAGGCGGGCAACCATCAGGATTATAATCCGCCACCCAATCTTTTGAAAAGACTGAACCCACGCTACATTCCACTTCCAACGGATAGCCCAAACCCAATGCCCGATAAGCGGGGTCAATCAAATGACAAGCCATATCGCCCAATGCGCCCGTACCAAAATCCCACCAACCACGCCATTTGAACGGGTGATAAAGCGGATGATAATTCGTCAACGGCGCAGTGCCTACCCACGCATCCCAAGCCAAATCTTTCGGCATGTCGGGTTTGTCGGTAGGGCGAGGTTTGCCTTGCGGCCAAACGGGGCGATTGGTCCACACATAAACCGTATCAACCTTGCCAATGATGCCGCTATCAAACCATTTGACAAACTGATAAGTGCCGGGACTCGACGCACCTTGATTACCCATTTGCGTCACAACCTTATTTTTACGAGCCGCTTCCGTAAGCATTCGAGCCTCATATATATCGTGTGTCAAAGGCTTCTGCACATACACGTGCTTGCCCAATGACATCGCCGCCATCGCCGCCACCGCATGTTGGTGGTCGGGCGTAGAAACCGTGACGGCATCAATGTTTTTGGCTTCCTTGTCAAACATTTCACGGAAATCACGGTAGCGAGTCGCTTTCGGGAACTTGTCCATGACCGTTTTCGCCCGATTCCAATCCACATCCACGATGGATACGATATTGTTTTTGTCGTTGTTCCATGCGTTAAGACAGTCCGATTGCCCTTTGCCGCCGCCGCCGATGCTCGCAATATTGAGTCGGTCGCTCGGTGCCGTGAAGCCTTTACCCAAAACGTGGCGAGGCACTATGAAAAAGCCACCCGCCACAACGGATGCTTTTTTGATAAAATCCCTACGATTTACTTTCATTTTCTATCTGTTGTATTGTTTATGTATTGACAGTAAATATTAAACTCAATTGAGTTTTGAAAACGACTCTTATTCAAAGTGGAAATTTAAGCAATATTGTGAAAATCTTTGTTAAGAATTTTAGAAATAAGACGAAATGGCAATTTCATTGTGTTTAATACTTAATAACTAAAATAAAAAAGGTTCAAAGCGCATCAAACCGTTTTAGATTTAATGATTTTGAACCCTTTTTAATAGAGAATACTGAGGGGTATCCTTGTTATTAGAAATTAATCTTTTCCATTCTAAATTCTAATCTTTGTTCTTTTTCAAAATATTCTGAAATCATAATATACCCAGGCTTGCCTGGATACACATGTAGCCAATCAGCTTTTTTATCAAACTTAATTTTTTCCGATGCCAGTTTGCCTTCATTGTAATTTATTATACCCAAATAATATTCTTTCCCTTCTTTGGCTTTTTCATAGTTAATATAACCGATAGAAAACTTTGAATTATCCTTACTTTTTTGAGTAAATGAATAATCAAATCCATTAGCATTTTTTGCATAATTACCTAAAAAACGGCTACTACTCATAATACTCGGAAAAGAAACTTTGCTTGGAAGTTTATCAAATGATTTAGTAGATTTTAAATCAAAATTGTTATCAAATTCAAATATGTGTATGTTTTTTATGTGTATATTGGTTGACAACCCACTATTCTTAGGTTGAAATTGCTCTCCAATTCCAAAAATTTTATTATCAGCGGTTTTAACGAACTTATGAAAAAAGACATAACCAGCATCCTCAATCTCTCCCTTTTTGTCCATTTTAAGAAGATTAGATATATCTTTTACCCAAGATTTATAGGTTCTCTTTAATACTTTACCTGTATTATCAATTTCAAAACTGAATAATCCTAAACTATTTGCAGTTAATGTTTTAGCAGTTTTTTCAAAATAAAAGCCAAATAAAAGAAAATTACCGTTTGGCTCTACAATAACATCTGAAACTGATGCAACATATTGATCATCTTCTAATGAATGCTCGAATATCGTTTTACCTGTATTAATATCAATACCTAAAATGAAATCTTCTATATCTTTACTTGCAAGTTTGCGCCGTTTATTGATTAAGCATAGTAACGTTTTATTACCATAACCTAAAATATTACCCCATTCAAAAAACTCTGAATCTTTGGAAGTTGTCCAAGTCCAGCCTTTGCTTTCAGTTTTATTAGGAATGAAATTAATTTCATTATAACTACGACTAAATTTCCCACCTCTTGATTTTGTTATAAAATGAGCAAATCCTTCTCCTGCAATAGGTGTAAGCGATTGACCTTCACCTTCTTCTGACCGTTGTGTTGCAAACCTTTGTGTGCTGACAATATCAAGATTTTTAGCACTGGGTTCACTACTACTTACTTGTTCTGCATTTTGATCAAATGTTTTAAAAAGAAATTTTTGATTAGCACCATCAAAAAACTTTATCATAATTAAGTCTCCATTATAAGCAGCTTCAATAATTGATAAATAGCCTAATGATGAAAAATTTTTACTGCTAAGTTGCGCTAAGTTTTCGTCGTAAATATTCAGCTTATAGTAACTTTTTTTCTTGTCTTTTTTACCAAATTGATAGAACGAGTAATAGCCTACCACAACATTATCTTTAATAATAGGACCACTTTCTTTTGAGCCTGCACTTAAAACGTCTTTGAACGTTTGTTTTTGAGCTACTATGTTTTGTACAAAAAGAAATAGCGCAATTATGGAAATCATTTTTTTTACTAATCGATAATTCATATTTTTATTAATTTTCTAATTTAAATTAAAAATACAATGATGTATATTGATTGGAAATTTCAATATTTTGAGTAATATGGGTTAAAAATTAACCTTCTCCATTCTAAACTCTAATTTCTTTTCTTTTTTGAAATACTCCGCAATCATGACATATCCTGATTTGGCAGGGTATATTTGTTGCCATTTTGCTTTTGTGTCAAATTTGATTTTATCATTTATAAATTCTCCATTTTTAAAGATTACTATTCTATAAAAAGAGTCATACTCTTTTTGAGTTTCTAACAACCCGGGCATTTTAAACTTAGCTTTTTCAACATCGGTATAACACAAAGTAAATTCAGTTTTACTTTTATTTGTTTGTGTGAAATTGAAAGTAGATCCAAAAACGTTGAAATTTCCATTTTGGGACGCTTTATTAAAATGGTTATAGTTCAATCCTTGCTTCAAGGCTTTATTAGCAGTCGGTAATAATGAAACGCCTAACCTTTCGTTTTTCTCAAACGTCTCAATTCTTTTAAGTGTAAAATCATTTTCAAGCTCAAAAACATAAAAATCTTTTAGTTTATTCGCCCCGTATCCTTCAGAAATAAGATAAAATTTATTATCAATATTCAAAAATTTAAAAATAGTAAAATAAAGGTTCTTAACCTGATTTTTATCTTTGTTGCGGACTAACTTATTAATTGTGGTTTTAAGATTTAAATATTTTTCATTTACAATATCACCATTATCATTTGTTTCAATTCCAAAAATTCCTATGGGAGTCCCATTAGCATAATTTTCATCTTTATTGAAATAATATCCTGCTATCCAAAAATTACCATTGGCTATTTGAGTTGATTCACTTGTAGATAAGTTATAACTTTTACCTTTAAAAGGTTTATCGTATAACTGCTTACCACTTTTGTAATCAAGCCCTATGATAAATTCATGAATTTCAGCTCTTGATTTTGACTTTACTACATTTAGCAAAATAACATTGTCTTTACACCCAATAAATAAACCTTTATCAAAAGTCTCTGAATTTTCATCACTTACCCACGTCCATTCTTTCATAGATTTATCATTTGGAATAAAGGTAAACTCAACGAATGTTTTACTCAATATACCTCCTCGTCGTTTTGATATTAAATGAGCAAAACCTTTGTTTTCAATAGGAAAGATAGTTTCAAAGAGACTTTCTTTTGAGTCAGCATCAATATATGTGTCAGCTAATTTCTTCATTTCAAGAGAAATTGAGCGAACTTCATCGCCAGTAGCGTTATAAGTTTTTAGAATAAACTTATCACTCTTTTCATCAAGAAATTTAATCATTATTAATTCTCCATTATAAATAGCTTCAGTAGCAAGAAGGTCAAATTCACTGGCGAATTTTTTACTATTTACTGGACTAAGGTTTTGGTCAAGAATACTTAATTGATAATTTTT
>JAYTMW010000919.1:0-18577 GCA_043728105.1 Saprospiraceae bacterium
CCTGTGAGAGGTGGTATTACATATAACTTCAATGATGGTTTGTTCCCTCAAAACTGGCAAAGACTGAGGGGTACGGTCAGAATTAGTGCTCATGGCAACTCTTCGCTGAATGGTTATATTTATGCTAACATTTATGCAGATACAGCTATTGTGGATTTAGACACCATTATTACGCCCAATTCTCAGCTTTTTGATGTGACAACTAATAAATTTGGTGTTATTCGCACGGATGACAGCCTTCTCTATCAATATCGGTTTGTAAATGAAGATATGCCTTATGGCGGTTATGATTTGGTTACAAAAGATACATTTAAAGTTATGATTTCGGAAGAATGTAGCAATAATTGGGTTGTTGTTGATTCGATTTTTAAGGGAAATCATACTTCTACTGCGGCATATCGTAGTCGTAATGTTAGCCTAAAACAATTTGCGGGGAAAATAATTAAAGTCCGTTTTTTAGTAACAAGTTTGATTGATTCTTACACGGGCTACTTCTTTGATTTAGATAACGTGCAGTATAAATCAATATGTCCGACCGAGTTGAGGTTACAAGCTACCATCAAAAACGCTGGGCAAGGATTGAGTAATGGCGAAATTTCAGTCGTTCCGAGTAGAGGACAAGGCCCTTACACGTATAAATGGAGTAACGATTCTACAAGAAGCCTTGTTACAAAGCTGTTGCCGGGCAATTATACCGTCACCGTTACAGATGGAAACGGTTGTATTGACGTGGCTACTTACACCGTAAGTTTTGCTTCGGCCGTATTTGATGCTTCATCAACTATTACAAAAGTAACTTTAGCTCCTAACCCAACAACGGGTACATCTATTTTAAATGTTTCTTTTTCAAAAATAATGGATGCTAAAATTCAAGTTATAAATATAATGGGGCAAGTTTTGAATGAGCAACAAAGCAAGCAGAGTGACAATGCCCAGTTTGATTTGGACTTGAGTGACCGCCCCGCTGGCATATATTTGATTCGGATAACCGCTGATAACAAAACGCACGTTGCACGATTGTTGAAGCAATAGAACTATAATTTTTAGGTTAAACAATCTGTAGTTAGAAGAGGTACTTGTTTTCAAGCAAGTACCTTTTTTTATTTCAAATAAAATATTAAGCCTAAAACTATTTTGCCTAAAAAGCATTTAATACCTTGGCTCAAGATTTTTACTACCCCCTCAGTATTTTAGAGGTTGTGAGTTTTTTATTACTTGTTTTTAAGGGACATAAAATTCAAAATATCTAAAATACTGAGGGGCCATTAAACGACTACACAATTATGAAGATAGGTATTGTTTGTTATCCAACTTTTGGTGGTAGTGGCGTAGTAGCCACTGAATTAGGCATGGGTTTAGCTCGCCGAGGACATCACATTCACTTCATCACTTATCGCCAACCCGTTAGGTTGTCGCAGCATTTTCAAGAAAATATTTACTACCATGAGGTTTCGGCAGCGGATTATCCTCTCTTTGAATATCCGCCCTATGACACTGCTTTGGCAAGCAAAATGGTAGATGTCGTGAAGTATGAAAATCTTGATTTACTTCATGTGCATTACGCTATTCCTCATGCGATGGTGGCTTATATCACCAAAAAAATACTTCTAACCGAAGGGCGTTATGTTCCTGTTGTCACTACTTTGCATGGTACAGACATCACTTTGGTGGGTTCTAACCGTGTTTTTGCCCCTGTTGTGGAGTTTTCCATCAACAAGTCGGACGGTGTAACGGCGGTTTCTAATTCTTTGAAAGAGGATACCTACAAATATTTTAAAATTAATAAAGAGATAAAAGTCATCTATAATTTTATAGACTTTAACCGTTTTAGAAAGACTAATAAAGAACATTTTAAAAAAATAATTGCACCCAATGATGAAAAAATATTGGTTCATACATCCAATTTTCGAAAAGTAAAAAGGGTTGAGGATGTGATTTATGTTTTCCAAAAAGTATATGAAAAAATCCCTTGTAAACTCCTTTTGATTGGCGATGGCCCTGAGCGACAATACCTCGAAGAGCTTTGTCGTCAAATAGGCCTATGCCACGAAATTCGTTTTCTCGGAAAACAAGACGCTGTTGAAGAACTCTTGGCTATTGCTGATTTATTCATCATTCCTTCTTCCAACGAAAGCTTTGGTTTGGCAGCTTTAGAGGCAATGGCTTGTGAAGTGCCTGTTATTTCAACCAACGTGGGGGGCTTGCCAGAGGTGAATATTCATGGGGAAACTGGTTATTTGTGTGACATAGGGGATATTGATAGCATGGCAAAATATGCCATTGAACTATTGAGTAATGAGGAATTGCTTCAAAAATTTAGGAAAAACGCTCTTGCACAAGCGCAGCGTTTCGACATTGAAAATATTTTGCCTCATTATGAAGCTTATTATGAAGAGGTTTTGGCAAAAAGTATTCTTGTTAAAGCGGAATGAATTAAAATCAACCAAAGTTTACGGATAGCATCATAGGGTTTTTCCGTACTGGTGTCTATTTTCGTACGCTTAATTTATATCCAAATTTACTCTATGAATTAAGGAATGAAGAAATAATTAAGCCGAAAATGCGCTTTTATTATTTCTTCATTCCTAATGAGTCTTTACCATGCCTATCTTTCGTTTTTCCCAAAATTTATGCTCAAATACTGAGGGGGTAAAAAAAATCCACGAAATCTTTACGACTCGTGGATTTTTCAAAACATACTATGGAAAACAATACAAATATGTAATTTAGAATTGTTTCAACTTGATAAAATTAGAACTTAACGTTCAAATTAGCATTGAAAACAGTACCCAATTGACTGAATTGAGAACCATTGTAACCCAAAATGTCGTAACGACCACTGAAACCTAAGAAACCTCTTAGCAATGATTTTTCCGCTGGGTCATTCAAAATTTTAGCCGCCCGTGCCGCAGATTCTGTTGCACTTTTGTTGCTTGATACTGATGAAGCCTCTAAATCCCATTTTGGAATAGCATTCAATAAATTATTGACATTCAAAGAGAAAGCCACTTTATCCGTAAATCTGTAACCAATGCTCAAATCTGTAACGACTGCGGGTGCAAAAACAGCTTTAATGTCAGCCATTGCACCACCACCATTATCATAATCACGGAAAGCAGTTGAGCCGAATAAAGTGCTGTTCAAATTAACCAAAAACTTACCAACTGAATAATCAAAACCTAAAATAGCTTTGTATCTTGGACGGCTTTCTGTCAACAACGATTTGATTTGCTCATTCAAAATACTTGAACCTGCATCTTTAATCGCTTGTGGCTCATTTGGAGAACCGATGATTTCGTTGTTCAACATGTAGTTACCCGCAAGATTAATCGCTAATTTGCCTGAACCCACGTTAAGATTTTTTTGTGCAATGATAAAGTCAAGACCCGAAGTGCTTGTCTCGATACCATTGATGAAGAATTGAACGCTCACAAGACTCGCCGCTTTCAAAATAGCACCCAATGCACCTTTGTCAGATGAAATGGAAGAACTGTAAACAATACGATCTTTTACGTTGATGTTGTAATAATCAAGTGTAACGCTCAAATCTTTTGTCAAATTCAGACCTGCACCCAAGCTGATGTTAGTTGAGTTTTCAGGTTTCAAAGTAGGAATACCTAAGGCTTTTGCTTCGGCACTACGGTTATTATACAAACCTGATGTTTGAATCACACCACCTGCGAAAGACGCTTGAATAGATTGTGCATAGATTTGGTGCAAACTTGGCGCACGGAAACCCGTTGAATAAGAACCACGAATCGTTATTTTATCGTCCGCCAACTTATAGCGTGAAGATATTTTATAAACATTCGCTGGGCCAAAATCACTGTATTTTTCTGTACGGAATGTACCATTAATCAAGAAATCCTTTGTGATGTCGTAGCTCAAATCCACGTAAGCACCCAAGTTGAAACGTGAGTTTGAACCTGCATTCACGGCATCAATACCAGGGAATGAGTTTGAACCTTGACCTTTGTAAGAAGCAGTATCACCTGCATTAATGGTGTACGTTTCAGAACGAGCCTCAGCACCAAAAGCTACGCTGAACTGCTCAGTTATTGACTTAGAAACATCCAAGTTACCCACTAAATGATTAAAACCAAATCCACCTGGCTTGAAACGAGTTGGACTTGCTTTGCCAAAAGAACGATTAACAGTATTGTCAACTGTATAGGCTTGAGTGTTACCACCTGTTGTCAAACTCAAATCTGTTTTCCAACCATTTACTTCGTTTTTCGCTCCAATGGTAGCATTGTAGTCTAATAAATCGCCTTCAAAAGTGGGCATATAACCTGAATAACCTTTGTAAAGATCTTTTCCATCTTCGCCAAATGCTAATTGAGAAGCCGATTGGATATAGTTTTTACCACCGTTGTCCGTTGGCTTGTGCAACAAACCACGGTCTTGTCTCCAATAAGGCACACGATAGTTGGCATTACTCAAAACACGCTTAGAAACTAAGGCAGCATTGCCATACAATAAACCATTTTCGCCAAAAGACGTACCTGCGTTAATCAAAAACTTAGCAGACGTGATTTCGCCCGTTCCGTTGATGTTACCACCTGTTGGGTTATCTTTTAAAAAATTGGTGATAATTGTGTTGTACTTGTTATTGTTATCAGTCGCACCTGTTGCATTCCAAGCAGTTACATCAGCTAATGTAGCATTTGCGCCTTTTGGATTAATGGGCGTTTCGTCATAACGAATACCGCTTTCTTTTTTGAATTTGTCTAAACTGGGTGTGCCATCATCGTTTTTGTAAGTACCAAAAGGACTACCAAACGTAGCAATTTCAGTCGGTATATCAATAATACCCGAGCGAACCGCATTGTCTTGTTGATTGAAACCCAAGGTATAATTCAAAAAACTTTTTGCGCCAATGTTGCCACCGCTATTCAATGAAATGCCGTAAGTAGCACCATCGCCTTTTGCCGTTACACCTGCATTGACATTCAAAGACGTGTAATCATATTTATCTTTCAAAATAAAGTTCATAACACCCGCAATGGCATCCGAACCGTATTGAGCAGAAGCACCATCACGTAAGATTTCAACCCGCTTAACAGCTTCCATCGGAATAGCTGATACGTCAACGCCCGTTTCACCACGACCCGGGGAAAACTGAACGTAAAGCAATGAACTCAAGTTTTTACGCTTGCCGTTAATCAAAATCAAAGTACGGCTTGGGCCCATGTTACGAATTTCGTAAGGGTCGAGCAAAGTCGTTGCGTCATTCACGGGCGTATTCACCGTATTGAACGAAGGCACACGGTATTGTAGAGCCTGATCCATCCGCATTTGACCCGTTGAAGACAAATCTTTTGCCGACAAAATGTCAATTGGTAATGGCGTATCGGTCAAAGTCCGTTGTGAATTACGGCTACCCGTAGAGATAACCACGGCATCCAATTCGGTAGAAGAAGATTCCAAAGTTACATCAGCCGTCACATCGCTGCCCGCAATGGTGATTGAGCGAGTTACTGCGTTGAAACCCACGAAAGAGTAAACCACTTCGTAAGTACCGTTGGCTAATTTGATGGCATATTCGCCATTAGCATCCGTGGTCATACCCGCATTGCTGCCTTTCACTTGAACGGCAACGCCTGGTAATAAGCCGCCAGCATCCCGAACCGTTCCTTTTAATGTGGATTGTGACCAACCCAACGTGTAGGCACATAGCAATAATAGTGTCGTTAATAGACGTAGAGTTTTTTGCATGACTAAAATTTTACAGTTTTTAAATTAAAAAAATACGTAATTGGTTGTTAATTTTCTGCTTTCATTTTTGGAGATATGTTGCGTTTAATTATTTGGGAGGATTGACTTTTAGCCAAACGACGTGATTTTAAATACACAAAACAGAGCGTAATATTAAGTAAATATTGACAATCTCAATAGTAAATGCTTTTATTTTAAAATAGTTTACCGTTTTGTGACTATTTTAGACAGTATTATGAAATTAATTTCCGCAAAAAGGGCTTTGGGGGCAATAAAATTTCAAAAAACAAGAGGCTTCACAAACCGTATCTTTGTAATGATTTTATCTGTAAATAAAAAAGTTGAATTAATTCAAGGTTGAGGATTGTCAAAACTCCTTTTATCTTTGCGCCACTTTTGAAAGAGGCCCCCCCAGTATTTTAGGCGTTTTGTGAAAAGCGTTTTGAATTTTGAGTAAGTTTTATCTATAAACTATCCGTTATCCACTGTAAACTATCCATTAATTATGAGCCACCAATTGAGCGAACAGGAAATTGTCAGACGTGAATCGTTGCAAAAAATCCGTGACATGGGCATTGACCCATATCCACCCGAGTTATTTAATGTCACCGCTTTTTCAGCCGACATAAAAGAAAACTATCAAGAGGAAGTGCTTGAAGACGGTACTAAAAACCGTTTGAATTATAAAGAAGTGGCTCTCGCAGGGCGCATCATGGCGCAGCGTGAGGCGGGTAAAGCCATGTTCATGAACATCCAAGATTCGTCAGGTTTGATTCAATTATACCTACGTGGTGAAGAGGTGAACGCTACGGCGGGGAGTGAAGATTTCTACGGAACTGTGGTGAGAAAGCTATTAGATATTGGTGATTATGTCGGTATAAAAGGTTTTGCATTTAAAACCAAAACGGGTGAAGTATCGGTGCATGTGCAAGAGTTTAAGTTGCTCTCAAAGTCGCTACGCCCTTTGCCAATTGTGAAAAAAGATGCCGAAGGCAACGTTTTTGATGCTTTTACCGACCCCGAACAACGCTATCGCCAACGTTACGTAGATTTGACGGTGAATCCAAATTTTAGAGATATTTTCATCAAAAGAACAAAATTGATTAAAACCATCCGTCAATTTTTGGATGATTTGGGTTTGATGGAAGTAGAAACGCCTGTTTTGCAGCCCATTCATGGTGGGGCGGCGGCTCGTCCGTTTAAGTCACATCACAATGCTTTGGACATTCCGTTGTACCTCCGCATTGCCAATGAGTTGTATTTGAAACGCTTGATTGTGGCGGGTTTTGACGGCGTGTATGAGTTGGGCAAAATGTTCCGCAACGAGGGCATGGATAAGACGCATAATCCCGAGTTTTCAATGCTCGAATTTTACGTCGCCTACAAAGATTATTTTTGGATGATGACAACTACTGAGGGGATATTCTCAACGGTGGCAAAGGCTTTGCACGGCACAACAAAAGTCATGGTAGGCGAGCATGAGATAGAGTTTGGTGGTAATTATGAACGCCTCACGATGTTTGAAGCGATTCATAAATATTCAGGCTTCAATCCAGAAGGCAAATCCGAAGAAGAATTAAGAGATTTTTGTAGAAAAAACCATATAGCGTTGGATGCCACAATGGGTTGGGCCAAATTGATTGATGAAATTTTTGGCGCAACGGCTGAAAAACACCTCATTCAACCCACGTTTATCATTGACCATCCCGTTGAAATGTCGCCTTTGACGAAGAAACACAGAAGTAAGGCGGGTTTAGTTGAACGTTTTGAGTTATTTGTAAACGGAAAAGAAATTGCCAACGCTTACACGGAGTTGAACGACCCAATTGAGCAACGGGAGCGTTTTGAAGAACAATTGAGCCTTGCCGCAAGGGGCGATGAGGAAGCAATGGTTTTGGATGAAGATTTTTTAAGGTCTTTGGAATATGGTATGCCGCCAACGTCAGGCATCGGCATCGGCATTGACCGTTTGGCGATGCTTTTCACGGGTCAATCGTCTATTCAAGAGGTCTTGTTCTTCCCTCAAATGAAACCTGAAAAGGGGTAAATTGCTGTATTGTTAAATTGTTGTATTGTTTTGCGTAATACATTCATCAATACAACAATTTAGCAATACAACAATTCAATGATAAACAAAAAAAGTTGTGCTGGCGAACCATCACAACTTTTTTGCTTACAGAGTAAAAGTAAAATTATATTTGATATAGATTAAAACTTAAAAAATCTCAATCGTCAAATAATTTAGTTGTTGTACTCAGTCAATTCTTCAACCAAACGGCTGATGTGATTGATCCGATCTTTGTCAACACGGTAGTAAATGAATTTACCATTACGCTCAGTTGCTACAACACCTGCACGGCGAAGAATAGCCAAATGTTGAGATGCTACTGATTGCTCTAAACGCAATTTGATATAAAGATCAGTAACAGTCATCTTTTCATTTTCCTCTAAAAGGTCGATGATTTGTTGACGTAATTTGTGGTTAACTGCACGAAGAACTAAGACTGCTTTACGCAATTCAGCGTAATCTAATTCGATGTCTTTTTTGCCTTTTTTCAAAACAACTGTTTCGTTTTTTTGCTTTCTCATTTAATATGTCTTTTTAAAAATGTGTAAATAAAAATGTGTGTAATAGGATGAATAAATAGAACGAATAATTAATTTAAAACAAGTGTAGTTTTTTTAATAAATATAGTTCTTAATATCAAAATATCGTGCCAAATTAATACATAGTTCTATATAATCAAGTGTAAATCTATGAAAAGTCAACTATCTATGCAAATTTTTTTTGCTTATAAGTTTCTTTTTGCATGAAAATTTTACATAATTCGTTTTAAAATAGCATTTTTAGATAATATTCTATTCAACAAACTATGATTGACACTCAATAAATTTGCCAAATATGAAAAAAACACTTGACATTATCAAAAAAATAATATAGCTACTCAAATTTGTCGTTTTATAACAGCGCATCCGCCAACAGCCATATTGCAGTTATTACAAATATTATGCCCGCTGTCATATTAATATTGTGCATCACCTGTGGATTTAGAAATCTTCTCAATTTTTCTGCAAAATAGGCGACTAAAAGCTCCGTAAAAAGCACCGCTAATAATGCACCACCATAAAAACTAAAATTCTCATAGGTTTCAAAATGATACTTAGTTTTTAACAAACCTGCAATGCCGACCCATTCCGCAAAATTGGCAGGGTTAATAATATTGAGAAAAAAACCTGTTGATATATTTTTTATGATGAGTGTAGAGTCAGCGGCGACCCCCTCAGTATTTTCGTTCTTTTTTAAGATGGTTACGATGCCAAAACCCAAAAGTACCAATCCACCTATTAATTGTATCCAATAAGCAACGTCAACACCTTTAGGCAAGAACGCCTCAACACTCGAGTAAGCAAAGCCTAACAATGTCATATCGGCTAAGATAACGCCAAGCGAAATCCACACCGCAGACCTAAAACCATTTTGAAGACTTGTTTTAATGATGGAGAAAAAAACGGGACCCAAAGCAAAACTGAAAACAATACCAATAGGCAAACCCAAAAGAAAGGCTTTAATAGAAAATATTTGATTCAAATTATTTAATTTTAAGAAACTGTTTTAAAACAGTTTCTAAGTGAGAAGACAAAATTATCTGTAATAAATAATGTGTAAAATATGTTGATTCAGTTATTGAAATTCTAATGGGTTTTAACCTATTAGAAATCAATCGCAACAAGTGGAATCACAACCTTATTATTTTACTCATTATTATATATACACACAAAGTAATACAAAGTATTGAATATCAAGCCTTTGTGTTCTTTGTTTCTCCTGTTAAATTTTGTCTTTGCACCTAATATTTATACGCTACTTTTTAATGTATGCGCTCCAAACAATTCATTAAATGTTTTATCTCGATAAGCCCACACATTTTCCAATTGTTTTTTCACAAAAAGAGTATCTACCAAAGGCTCTAAAAACCCACCTGGTGAAAGATAATGCACACGGTCGGTCATCAAAACGTAGCCGTCTTTTTGTTCAAAAGTATGTTCGTGATGCCAAAAAACGTAAGGCCCTTTGAGTTGTTGGTCCACAAAACGATGCGGCGGTTCATAATCACTGATTTGGGTGCGCCAAAAAAACGGAATACCCATTAGTTTGATGCGATAATCTATCAAAGTGCCAACGTGCATGTGGATAGGGAAAGGTGTCAAAATGGTGAATTGTACCTCCGCAGGTGTTACTTTAGCCAAGTTTTCAGCGTTGCTAAAAAAGGCGAAAATCTCCGCCAACGGGCGATAAAGCTTTGTTTCTCTCTCTAAAAGATGTGGTTTCATGTTATATCTAAAAACAGTTAAAATGGCGATACATAATTTTAGAATACAAACAGAGAATGAGAGATTAGGTTTAGATTTTAAAAATTATAAAAGTTTTATGGTATCACTTCAATAAAGATTTTTTTAAGCTATCCCAACTTACAGCACCATCCTGATTATCAAGATGATGTTGCAAGCGGGTTTCTATAAAAAGAGTTTCATCCGCAGTCAATTCTTCGTGGATTTCTACTTTTACAAAATCAAATTTTGAAAGTAATTCCAACATAAAATCTACTTCGTTGTCTTCTACTTCTATTAATATTTTCATTGGAAAATAATTTTAAATCAAACCATTTCCGATAATTCCAACCAACGCAACTCCTTGATTTCCAATTGGTTCTGAATGTCTTGCAATTCTTTTGAGAGCTTCGTAATATCATCGCCTTTCAAGTTTGCGACATCGTTAAACTTCAATTCAATCTCCACTTTTCGGGCTTCTAATTTCTCAATTTCTTTTCCCAACCGATTGTATTCCTTGCGCTCGGCATCATTTGCTTTTTGCGCTTGCGATACTGAGGGGGTGCTTGTGGCGTTAGGTTTTGAGCCTGTTTTGGCTTGACGGGCTTCGGCTTTTTGCACTTCTCGATAGTCTGTATAATTGCCGTTATAGTCTCTGATTTGCCCTTCTCCTTCAAAAATAAAAAGATGTTCCACGAGTCTATCCATGAAATATCTATCGTGGGTGACTATCAAAAGGCAGCCGTTGTATTGCTCCAAAAGGAAATCTTCCAAGACATTAAGCGTCAAAATATCCAAGTCATTTGTTGGCTCATCGAGAATCAAAAAGTTGGGGTTTTTCATAATCACCGTGAGCAAATAAAGGCGGCGTTTTTCGCCCCCACTCAATTGCGAGGCATACACTTGTTGTTGTTCTTTTGTGAATAAAAACCTTTCAAGTAAGTTAGAAGCCGTGATTTTCAAGCCTTTTGCCAACGGAATAAACTCCGCAATGTCTTGAATGACCTCAATCACACGGCGGTCTTCTTTCAAAATGATACCGTCTTGTGAATAGTAGCCAAACTGAATGGTATCGCCAATGACAACTTTGCCGCCGTCGGGCTGAATTTCGTTGGTCAAGAGCTTCAAAAGCGTGGATTTGCCTGCGCCATTTTCGCCCACAATGCCCACACGTTCGCCACGGCGGAATTTATAACTAAAATTTTCAATTAATTTACGGTCTTGATAACCCTTTGAAACATTGTGCAATTCGACAATTTTTGAACCCAACCATGTGGTTTTGATGTCAATTTTCATGGCATCTTTTTCTACTTTTTGGCTTACTTTATCTTCTAAATCATAAAAAGTATCAATGCGGCTTTGGGCTTTCGTGGAGCGTGCTTGGGGCTGACGGCGCATCCAATCCAATTCACGGAGATACAATTTTTTATCTTTTGCCATTGTCGCTGCCTCAACTTCTTGTCGCAAGGCTTTTTGCTCCAAATAATAGGCATAATTGCCTTTGTATGGGAAAAAATTGCCACCTTCCAACTCGATAACCTTATTACAAACGGCATCTAAAAAATATCTATCGTGCGTCACCATAAAAATTGTAAGGCTTGGGCGGGCGGCAAAATAGGCTTCGAGCCACTCAATCATCAACAAATCCAAATGGTTCGTCGGCTCATCGAGAATCATAAAATCGGGTTCATCAATGAGCAAAGTTGCCAACGAAACCCGCTTTTTTTGACCACCCGACAAGGTGCTAACTTTTTGATTTAAGAACAAATCAATCTTCAATTTGGATAAAACTTCTTTAATTTTCGCTTCAAAATCCCACGCTTGAAGGTGGTCTATTTCCTCCAAATATTTTTGAATATCATCCAAATTATCCTCCAATAATGCTTTTTCGTAATTCTTAATCGCTTGTGTTTGAGGATTTTCGGAATGAAAAATGGCCTCAATAGCCGTTGCGCCTTCGGGCAAAAGCGGGTCTTGCTCAAGGGTGCCAATGCGTATATCTTTTGCAAAAATAATTTTAGCATTTTCGCCTTCCGAACCCTCCGAGCCATTCAAAACTCTAAGCAAAGTGGTCTTGCCCGTGCCATTTTTAGCCACGAGTGCAATGCGTTCCCCCTTGTTGATAATGAGGTTCACGTTTTTAAAAAGGATTTTAGGGCCGTAGCTTTTTGTAACGTTTTCAAGCGTTAGATAATTCATGTAAACAGATTTTATGCCTATCAAACGATAAGCGGATTTTAGCTTTTATTTTTATAAACCCTTGATAATCAGTTTTTTATAAAACATAAAAACTAAATTATGTGGATGCCCAATTGGGAATATTATTTTTGACGGCGCAAAAATAGCTTTTTTTAGGGTAAATTTGAGCGTTTATTCAAGTAATGCCATAAAGCAAAAAAAGCTTGACAAATTTGACCTTATTTGAGAATTTGAAGAAAAATTTGGTAAAAATACTGAGGGGGTATCAAGCGCACAAAAATCTAATATTTTTTTATCGTAGAAAATAAAAAAGGTTTTAATACCTTTAAACCTCTAACAAAATAAACGACAACACTGTTTGAAATGAACTAACTAACTTGTAAAACCAAATTTATGTACGACTATATCATTATCGGCGCAGGCTCGGCGGGTTGCGTTTTGGCGAATCGCCTTTCGGAAGACCCCTCAGTAAAAGTGTTGCTTTTGGAAGCGGGCGAGCGTGATACCAAATTAGAAATTCACATTCCAGCCGCCTACGGCAAACTCAATTACACGAAGGTAGATTGGAGCTATTATACCGAGCCTCAGGCGCATGTTGACAACAGAAAAATGTATCAACCACGTGGCAAAACCTTGGGCGGCAGTAGCTCAACCAATGCCATGGCTTACGTGCGAGGCAACCGTCAGGACTACGAAGATTGGGCGGCAATGGGTGCAAAAGGTTGGGATTATGCCAGTGTTTTGCCTTATTTCAAAAAATCTGAAAACAATGAACAGATTGAAAATGACTATCACGCCAAAGGAGGTTTTCTAAATGTCACTTTTGCGCAGCAATATAAAACGCCTTTGGCTGATGCTTTTGTGTCAGGTTGTGTCGAAAATGGTATTCCAGAAACCAAAGATTACAACGGTGCAGAACAATTGGGCGCAAGTCCTTTTCAATTTACGATAAAAGACGGCAAGCGGCACAGCACGGCCCAGGCTTTTTTAAAACCTGTTTTGAATAGAAAAAATCTAACAGTAGTGACTGGCGCACACGTGAAGAGGATTATAATTGAAAACAGTAAAGCTACGGGCATTGAAATTTTGAAAAATGGTTCAGTTGAGACCTTTGATGCACAACGTGAGGTCTTGCTGTCGGCAGGTTCTTTTGGCTCGCCACAAATTTTGATGCTCTCAGGTATTGGTTCAAAAGAAGAATTATTGAAACATAATATTGAGGTTAAAAAAGAATTAGAAGGCGTAGGAAAAAATTTGCATGACCATTTAATGTTTGGTGTTTCCAATCTTTCTACGTGGAAAGGAACGCTCAATAACGTGTTGAAACCTTTGAATCAACTCAAGCATTTATTGAATTTTCTCATCAATAAAAAAGGGCCGTTCACCATCAGCCCTTTGGAAGCCAATGCGTTTTTGAAATCAGACCCCTCAGTATCGCAGCCCGATATTCAGTTTATGTTCGTGCCAGGTCACATGGGGAATGATGAAAGCCTTGCCAATGGAACGGATATTTACAAACCCGATTCGTATCCAAAATTTGATGGATTTACGATTTTACCTGTTCTTTTGCAACCTAAAAGTCGGGGTTATGTGGCTTTGCGTTCTGCCAATCCGTTGGATGCGCCCATCATTCAACCCAATTATTTAAAGGAAGAATCTGATAGAATTTTATTGATAAAAGCCTTCAAAATAGCTCGAAAAGTGATGGCTTCGGAGGCGTTCAAACCGTTTACAAAAAGTGTTTATTATCCTATAAAAGCGGAGACTGATGAAGCTATTTTGCAGCACATAAAAAACACTTTGGAGTGTGTCTATCACCCCGTCAGCACGTGTCGGATGGGTGAAGATGCGATGAGTGTCGTGGACTCACGCTTACGGGTGCATGGCATTCAAGGGCTAAGGGTTATTGACGGATCGGTGATGCCAAAAATTGTGTCGGGCAACACCAATGCAGCGTGTATTATGATTGGTGAGAAAGGGGCAGACATGGTTAAAGAGGATAATCCGACTTGACTACCTGTAATTTGATTCGAGGTAAAATTGCCAGTAATTTCGCATATGAAAAAATGAACCACAGATGACACTGATTAAACAGATTTTTACTGATTTTTTTTATATTAAAACTGATTTTTAGACTTAAAACAGAAAAAATCAGCGTTAATCTGTTAAATCTGTGTCATCTGTGGTTTAAATTCTTACATATGCGGAATTACTAATTTAAAACAAAAATGCCTTGCAAATCATTGATTTACAAGGCATTATATATTTTATTTTAAAGTAAATTCTAAGAAAACGCTTCATTCACAATTTTCTCTTGCTCTTTGTTATGCACTTTTACAAAACCCGATGCAGGAGAAGCGGACGGCTTGCGACCAATAAATTTCAAGCCCAAATCACCGTGGAAAGTTGCAATATGAAACCATGCACCGTTGTTTTGCGGCTCTTCTTGCACCCAATGACAGCTTGCTTTGGCATATTTTTTCTGAATCGCCTCCACTTGTTTCACTGGGAATGGATACAATTGCTCAACCCGCACGAGGGCAACATCGGAGCGATTATCGGCTTTTTGTTTCAACAACAAATCATAATAGACTTTGCCTGAACAGAACAGCACTTTTTTCGCCTTTTTAGCGTCCAATACTGAGGGGTCGTCAATGACCTCTTGAAAACGGTTGCCCGTTTCAAAATCTTTTATGTCCGAAACGCACTCCGAATAACGCAACAACGACTTCGGCGACATCACCACCAACGGCTTGCGGAAAGGGCGAGCCAATTGACGGCGCATCAAATGGAAGAAGTTGGCGGGCGTAGAAACATTCGCAACGGTCATATTATTCTCTGCACAAAGCTGTAAAAAACGTTCCATACGAGCCGATGAATGCTCTGGCCCTTGACCTTCGTAACCATGCGGCAAGAGCAAAACCAAACCATTTTGACGCTGCCATTTTGATTCGCCTGCGGCTAAAAACTGGTCAATAATGGTTTGTGCGCCGTTGTGAAAATCACCAAATTGCGCTTCCCAAATAATCAGAGCATCGGGTGAAGCTAAGCCATAACCATATTCAAAACCCATGACCGCATACTCCGAAAGCAACGAATTATAGATGTGAAATTTGGCTTGTTTTTCCGAAATTGAACCTATACGATTGTATTCAGCGTTGGTATTTGCGTCAAAAAAGCAAGCATGACGATGGCTAAACGTACCCCGTTTCACATCTTCGCCACTCAAACGCACACTTTTATTGTCTAACAAGATAGAACCATACGCCAAAAGCTCGCCGTAGCCCCAATCCAATTTTTTATCGTCCAAAAGTTTTTGCTTGCCACCCAAATAACGGGCGATGTCTTTCAACGGCGTAAAACCTTCTGGAATCGTCATCAAATGCGTCAAAATTTTATCAATTGTTTCTTTCGCAACACCCGTTTCGGGCGATTGTAAAAAGTCTTCGTCGGTCGCCCCTTTTTTCAAGTTGCGCCAAGCTTGTTCTGGCTCTTGATATTTATAGGGCAAATGGTTTTGCTTCACTTCTGATAGGCGAGCTTGTAAAAAATCGTCGTATTCTTTCATCAATTGCTCCGCCATATCTCGCGTCACATCACTGCGTTTTGAGAGTGTTTCGATATAAAGTTCACGGGTATTGGCGTGATTTTTAATCAATTTCCACATAATGGGCTGCGTAAACTCTGGATTATCGCTTTCATTATGTCCGTGTTTACGGAAGCAAACCATGTCAATAAACACATCATTGTTGAACGCTTGACGGTATTCAACGGCTAATTCTGCCGCAAAAACCACCGCTTCGGGGTCGTCGCCGTTGACGTGGAAAGTAGGGGCTTGCACCACATTTCCGATGCTCGAACAGTAGGTAGAAGTGCGAGCCTCATCAAAATTTGTGGTAAAACCAATCTGATTGTTGATGACAAAATGAATCGTTCCACCCGCATAATAGCCTGGCAAATGACTCATCTGAACCACCTCATAAACAATGCCTTGACCCGCCACGGCAGCATCGCCATGAATCATAATGGGCAAAATGCGGTCGTAATCACCTTCGTACAAAATATCCGCTTTTGCTCGTGCATAACCGACCACAAGCGGGTCAACTGCCTCCAAATGCGAGGGATTGGGTAATAATTTTAAGTAAACCGACTTGCCCGTGGGCGTATTCACTTGCGAAGAATAACCCAAATGATATTTCACATCGCCTGAACCGTAACTCAACTCTGGTACGTTTTCGTCAAACTCATTGAAAATATTATCATACGTTTTGCGCATCACATTCGCCAACACGTTTAAGCGTCCACGATGTGCCATGCCTATCACCACTTCTTCCACTCGGTCGTCGGCACCTGTGTTGATGATAGCATCCATTGCAGCAATTGTTGACTCACCGCCTTCGAGTGAAAAACGTTTTTTACCGATGAATTTTTTACCCAAAAACTCTTCAAAACCGACGGCTTCGTTGAGTTTTTCTAAGATACGTTTCTTTTTTTCAATCGTAAAACCATAACCATTGCTGGCGTTATGCTTTTCAATGCGCTCACGCAACCATTGGCGTTTGTCCGAATCTTCGATGTGAGAATATTCAAAACCGATATTTTTTCCATAAATATCCGTTAAACGGCTTAATATTTGCGTCAAAGTCGCATTTTTTAAGCCCAAAACTTCACCTGCGGTGAAAGTTTTAGCCATATCGCTTTCTTCCAAACCATAGTCGGAAGGTGCAAGGCGAGCATTGCGGTCACGACGAGGTTTAATTGGGTTGGTCGTCGAAAGCAAATGACCTCGGTGACGGTAGCCATCAATGAGCATCATCACGGCAATTTCTTTTTTGGGAATAGATGATACCCCCTCAGTATTTACCGTATTTGCGACTGCCGAAGCACCATTTGAATGTCCATTGCCGTTGCCTGCGGCGTAGTCAAAACCCTTGAAAAAGGTTGCCCATGATTGGTCAATAGCGTTGGGGTCGCTCACATATTCCTTATACAAACCCTCGATGTAGGAAGGATGGGCATTTGCAATAAATGAAAAATCACTACTCATTTTGTGTATGATTAAAACTGTTTCTTATCTGTAAAAAATTAATTATCAATTAGTTGTGCAAATTTCTTAAACTTTTAGTCCTTATTCAACTCTTATTTTATTTTTTTTAAATAAAAATTTAGATTAAAAGTTACGAATATTTTAAACGCAAAAAAGCCTTTTATAGCCGAGTTTCAAGGTAAAAAATTAGACATTTTCTCGAAAGCGTTGCCACACAGCTTCGGCTATTTGGTTCGTCAATTGCTCAATGTAATAACTGCCCGCCGAAGGGTCTGCCACTCTATCCAAATAACTTTCCAATTGTAAAAGGTGTTGTACGTTGCGTGAGATGCGTCTGCCAAAATCACTGTCTTCGGTTGGGTCAATCGTCAGAGATTCGACACCCGCTAAAACGGCACTCATGGCTTGGGTCGTGACGCTGATTTTATTTTTATGGGCATCTTCCACGAAGCTTTCCTTAGAAACCTTCGCATGGATGTTGGGTACTGAGGGGGTCGCATCGTAGGCTTTCAAAACGTTTCCCCAAAGCAATTTTAAGGCTCTGATTTTTGCTATTTCAATAAAATAACTCACACCTATCGAAACGTTGAATTGGATATTGTTTTTAAATAAATCAATATCTAAATCATTGATTTTCAAATAGTTAAGTTGTTTTTCACCCGCTAAAAGTATCTCGGTTAATTCTGCAACAACTTGTTCAGAGCCTTTGTGAAAAAGATTGCCGTCAATGGTTATTATTTTAAAAAGAGGTAAATTTTCTTTTATCCAAAGTAAAACCTCTTTAGAAATTTCTTTTGAATTTGTTGAAACCGACCCCCTCAGTATTTTTGCATTTTTAGATGTTATTTTTTTAAAATTTTCTAAAAAAGAAAGAAGATTAGGGTTATCGGATTTAATATGAAAATGTGTTTCAATATATTCAAATTCAATATTTTCTAAAAGCGTATTGAGTTGATTATCAATAGGATAGGTGTCGAAATTCAAAAATAGTGCGTTTGCACCACCCATTAAAGCGATTAATGCTTTTTGGTTTGCGTCTTTAAAATTACCGTCTTTGATGTCAATGTTTTCACCTATTGCCCAAGCATTGTCTAAGGCATTACCAATAATAGGTTCAAGTTTTTTTCCTTCAAGGTCGTCAGCGTGTGAGAAGGGTGAAATATTGAGATGCCCCTTTTCAAAAGTCAATTCAGCCAACGGTTTTCCTTTGAGATCACGCTCCAAACGGGCGAGCCATTGCGCTTTTGTGGTCGCTTCAAATTCTTGAAAAAGGTTTTGAATTGA
>JAYTMW010000920.1:0-2600 GCA_043728105.1 Saprospiraceae bacterium
ATTTTCAGCCAAAAGAGCTAAAAAAATATTGTTTTGGCTAATAATGGTTACTATTATTAGCCAAAAATGTTAAAATCCGTTTTTCTAACCCTCCTTACAACGCATGGCTTAAAAGAAAACGAGTATTCAAGGTCGAGTATTCAAAATGAATTGACGATGAATGACTTATTTGATGCCTAACATGGTAGAACTACCCCCTCAGTATCATACCCTTTTTTTACGAAAAAAACGCTTGACTATCTCGTTAATAATCAAGCGTTTGCAGGTTTTTTACCCCCCTCAGTATTTTGCCACATTTCGAAGTAAAAACCGTCAAAATGTAGCATTTCTCTATCCCGAAATCTTCCGCATCAAAGTTTCAATAGGTCCATTTTTAAACTTTTTTGTCCACAAATAACTGAACAAACAAGTTAAAATGAAATAGGATACGGCAAATAGTAAAATGAATATCGGACTTGTGGCGGCGGTTGCCGAAGCGTGTCCTGAGTAAGTTTTGCCCGTCATAAGCGCAAAAATCACCATACCAATTGTTAAATGAGAGATGTAATGCGTCAAAGTCATTTGACCCGTTGCGGTAAAAATTTGAGCGTATTTGTGATGCCCTACCCTACCGCCAATAAACATAAACGTCGAAATCAAAATGAGCGCAAAACCAAAAGTACTCAACATAAATGGTAAAAATGGTGGCAAATAATCGGCTGTTATGTACATCAAAAGGTCTTTATTCAGTTCAGCGTTTACGGCGTAAAATTGTAGAGCTTGAATGAAAAGATACAAACATAAGCCCGTGAAAAACATCTTTTTTTGTGTTTTTATGTTACTCCAATCTAATCTGCCGAGCCACATGCCCGCAAAAAAGTAAGCTACCCACGGAAAAATAGCGTTCCAACCATTATAAAACGTGTTACGGATAAAACCATTGATTGTCCAAAAATCGGTGTATTCCAAGGTGTTGAAATTCCAACCTGTTTCGTAGGGAATGACCAACAACAAGGCATGAAAAACCAAAATCGCCCCAAATGCTGCCCATAAATAGTATTTTTTAGGGACGAATAAAATCAGTATCGCCAAGTGCATATAGCCACCGTAATAGTGCAAAATGTCGGCGGGCCACCACACATAAAGGAGTAAGCCAATCGCAAATAAAAACCAAGAACGACGGCTTATGATTGTTCTCAATTGAGTTTTTTCATCGTCGTTATAGGTGTCTCTATTGGTCATCAAGGCGATGCCCATACCCGCCAAAATGACGAAAGTGGTACTCGAATTGCCACTAAAAAGGCTCAAAAATTGCCCTAAAATACTTTTATCCGTGAGCGAACCGAAAACGGTATTAAAATTTACGATAAACATACCCAAAATGGCATAAGCTCTTGCCAAATCAAATCCGATAATTCTTTGTTTCATGTATGCAAGTTTAGTGTGTATTGCCCTGGCTTTGAAGCCCAACGCTACCGACGATGATTAAAATAATGGACACAATTTGTATCCAATTGAGGGTTTGTTTGAATACAAAGAAATTGGTCAAAACGATTAACACCGTGCCTACGCCCGCCGCAATCATATAGACAAAACTTGTTTCAAATTTTTTTAAAGCCAAAACGAAAAAAAGTAAGGCAATTAAATCAACCGCAATGGTTGCCACGGTGGGGAGTGTTTTGGTGAATCCTTCGGAAAATTTTAGCGTGGCAAAACCGACACTTTCACACACGAGCGCAAGGATTAAATACATCCATTTCATCATTAAAATATTTGATTGTTAAGAAATAATGGGGCAAAGTTGCAGGGTTATTTTTGCCCATCATTTGACTTACATCAAATAAAAAAATTACTTTTTGGCTCTAATTCGACTCAATGTTTCTAAGGATATGCCCAAATAAGAAGCGATGTAGGTGAGCGGAATATTTTGGGTGATTTGAGGATGATTTTTACAAAGTAGGCGATAACGCTGCGTAGCATCTAAGGTATGAAACTCAAAAAGCCTGTTTTCTAACCACATGGCGTAGTATTCTGTCATCAATAAATCCAATGTTACCAATTTTGGAAATTGCAATTTTGCGGTTTGAAAAGCCTTAAAATCAGTTTCAGAAATCGTCATATCGGTTATGGCTTGAATAAATTCTCTACTCGGTTTTTGTAAGCTATAACTATCAAACGACATGGCAATATCATTGTCGAAATAAATCTCCGTGGTTATTTCTTTGCCGTCATTTAGATAATATTTTCTGGCAATACCACTGATAATGGTATATGATTTCCTACATATTTCATCTTGTTTCAACAAAAAATCACCTTTTTTTATGTTTCTATCAGATGAAATATTTTCCAAAACGGTTAACGTTTCTTTGTCTAATTTTTTGATGAAGTCGTTTATCTTGTCAAGTTGTGCCGTCATAATCTAATGCTAATTTTCTATTTTTCTTGCAAAATTACGTAAAAAAAGTAGAATGATACCCCCCTCAGTATTTTGAGAAAAAACTCTACTTTTACGTCCAAAAAACAGAAAATACTATGGCAGACGCAAAAAGGAAAGGCTCACGATCCATCAAAGAAATCCCTTCGGATATATTACAACAACTCAATAATGGCAGCATCGAAAC
>JAYTMW010000921.1:0-10127 GCA_043728105.1 Saprospiraceae bacterium
TCGGTGCTTCATGCTTGTTCATAATTTGATTAAATGAAATTTTGCATTTCCTGAACCACGGGTCAAAGATGAAGGGGTGCCACTTATTCGTCGCTAAAACAATGGGCAAACAATGATTATTTAGGGCTTATTTTGCTTATTTGTTACGCATATTTTAATGATTTCTTACTTTTTTAATTTTCATTTTTATTTCAGTTTGTTTTTAGCTCTATTTCAGCATTTTATCTAAAAAAAACGACAAAATACTGAGGGGCCTCTTCAAAATTATTACCTTGTTTTTTTATAAAAAAAAATAAGACAATGAAAAACATTTTACCCTTTATTTTTCTTGCGCAAATGCTCTCAGCGCAAACCCTTCCTGTGAAGTTAGTGAATAAAAAAGCGGACAAAAAAATTGAAGTTTGGATTGGTAATAACCTCTTTACCAATTACATTTTCCCTGACAAAAACGTGTTAAAAAAGCCAGCACTTTTTCCCGTGATGACATCGAAAGGCACCACCATCACCCGTGGATACCCACATGCCCCTCGTGCGAATGAGCGTACCGACCACCCACATCACGTAGGCGTATGGCTCAATTACGAATGGGTGAATGGCGACGATTTTTGGAACAATTCCAACACGCCACCTAATCCAAAATCTACTTACGGAACGATTGTTCATAAGTCTATTACAAAAATAAAAAGTGGAAAAAAGAAAGGGCAACTCATCGTCACGGCTGATTGGTTGAACAAAAACGATAAAGTTGTTTTGTCAGAAATAACAGAATATACGTTTCAAGGCATTGATAATCAACGGATTATAGATAGAAAAACTACGCTTGTAGCTATTAATGACACCGTTTTGTTCAAAGATGTGAAAGACGGTTTCTTTGCCATTCGGGTGGCACATGAGTTGGAACACCCGTCAAAAACGGCTGAAATTTTTACAGACAACAATGGCGTGGAAACAAAAGTACCTGTGATGAACAACGAAGGTGTCACAGGAAATTATCGCAACAGTGAAGGCATTGAAGGCGAAGCCGTTTGGAGCAAAAGAGCCAGATGGGTGAATTTGAAAGGACAAATGAAAGACGAAAAAATATCAGTAGCCATTTTCGATCATCCTCAAAATGTGGGTTATCCTTCGTTTTTTCATGCCCGTGGTTATGGTCTTTTTTCCATCAACCCGTTGGGCAGAAGTGTCTTTACGGAAGGCAAAGAAGCGTTGAATCTTAAATTGGAGAAAGGAAAATCCATCACTTTTCAATACCGTTTGGTCGTTACATCGGGCGAAACGACGGATGAAATGATGAATGAATTGGCTAAATTTTAATGTTTCGGAGGGGCGGTTTAGTAAACGAAAATTTAGAGTACATATAATTTCTTTAAAAACACATAGGCACAGAGAGCAACATATTTTTCAGAAAAACTTCTATAACTAATTGATAATCAAACAATTATACATTGCTCTATGTGTCCTATGTGCCTATGTGTTACAGCAATTCTCGCTATTAAAGTTATTTAAAATATGAAGTGCTTAAATCCAATGGGTTTTAACCCATTGTGTCAATAATTTATCCGCAATGGGTTAAAACCCATTGGATTTCGCCCCTCTATATATAAAATAATTTTAATAGCGAGAATTGCTGGCCGTTTGACGATATAGAGAAGAAATTTCTTAAATGAGCACAAAGTAAAATCATAAGAAATCCGTATCATTTTTTAACAGGGACAACGAGTTCTATCTTAATGGTTTCGCCAACGCCCATTTTTTTAAGGTTATAATCCGACCGATTGATACTGAAACTGCCTTTGAAATTACCCTCATTTCCTTTGTTGTCAAAGGCAAAAGGAATACTTACATTTTTAGTTGTTTCTTTAATTGTCAAAGCACCATTGACTTGATAACCGACATTGGTTTTCTCGATTTTGGCGGATTGAAATCTAATGGTTGGGTATTTTTCGACGTTGAAAAAACCGTCCGCTTTGGCATGTTTGTCCTTCAAAGCACTGCCTGTGTTAATGGTTTTCACGTCAATTGACACATTAAAACCAGATTGTGCGAGGTTTTTTTCGTCAAAATTAATGGTACCTTTTAAACCTTGCATGGTGCCAGATGCCCACCGAGTATCGAATTTGACGGCGTATTCCTTATCTTTTATTTGCCAATCAGAAACGACAAAACCCGTAAAAGCGGAACACAACAAAAATGCAAATGCTGCTATTAAAAATGTTTTATTATTCATTGCTAAATGGATTTGAAATTATGATTAAATGATGTATAATTACATTCGTAATTGAGACTGAATCATAACGTTGCAACGGTTTAATTGTTGGAAGCACAAAAAAACATTTGTAAACCCTTGATTGTCAATACCTTATCCATTACTATTCTAAATAGGTATTTTTTGGATCTTAATCAATCAAACTTTATTAGTTTTACATTCGTTACAAAACCACAGAAAATATCGAAACAATATCATTTCTTTTTTTCATTCAAACAATAAAAAATGTATAAGAAAATAGACAAATCAGAACTGTTGATTTTGGTAGCGGCCATAATCGTCATTTTTATTTCAGAATATTATTATCTCGTTTTGAAAGACCATGATAGAGCCATTTTTATTGGTTTGTGGCCTCCTACTATGTTAGGACTCTTAATTTACATTAATCTAAAAAAACAAAACTGACATGGAAAATTTAGACATTCTATTAATGACGGCAGTGGTAGTAATACTCTACGGCGTGTTTTTGGGCAATACTTTTTCAGCGTTTTCCAGCATGGTTGATAAAGCTGAGAAGGAAAATAAAAATAGAGAAAAATAAGGTTTGTGGTAGCTCTCCTTTAGCAATAATAATTACTTAATTTTAGTCATTTGTTGTTTACGGTTTTAAAGAAAAACGTGTTTTTTTGAGCCAAAATACTGAGGAGTGTGTTTCAGTTTTATCCAAGTATATTGAAAATAGTAAGCTGAACGAATAAAATATGTTAACGCAAATAACACAAATATAAAAACGCATTTTTCTAATTTAGATGTAATGATTAAAGGCTTGTATCCAAATTGGTCTTTTTCCTTTTTATATTTGTGTTATCAGTGTTAGCACATTTTATTAGTTCAGCTTCAATATTTCGATTTACAAAGAAAATGACGTTATGTAGCAAAAAAATCCTAAAAATGAGTCTTACTATCGAATCATACCCTATCTTTGCGGAAATATGAAAAATATAATATATCACATTGTCCTTGTATGCGCTATATTTTTAGGAAATTCTGTTTGCGCTCATAATTCTGGACTTGATTTCAAAAAAAATCAGGCAAAATCTTGCGTTGATTATTCCCACTCAAATACGGAAAATCTATGTTTCGACGTTTGCTTTGAAGACTTATTGGAAGACGATTCAAACGAGTCCCAAAAGGAAAAATCTTCTTCTGATAAAATATCTAATTGTAATGCCTCTCTTACCCTAAACTTTTTTTCCAGCCATACCTACAATAAAGTCTTGCCCGCACAATTTTATCTTCTTCGCAAGACTTCACTCTTCATCTTTATATGTGTATTGAGGCTCTAATCTGCCTTTTTAATTCATTTTCCCGTAAGTCAAATTAGAAATAGTCGAGACATTATTAATAATCAATACCTGTAAGGCATTGACTATTATTAATTTACGAGGTTTTAAGTTAAAAAAACTCAAATTGCTTTAACGTCTCCTTCTAATTTACCTTCTCCGCCGTGCTTTCAACTTGTTGAGGCCAAAGGCATCGTATTTTTGAAAATACACCCTGTTTTTAAGTTTAAGAATTAAAAATTCACTCAACTATGATTTAGTTGATATTATCATTTTTTGTCAAATGAAGGAATACCTTCTTCTAAAATCTATATTCAAAATGAACAAAATTTCGCTATTGAGCCTATTCGCATTGCTAAGTTTTACCGCTTGTAAACACAAAGTAGAAGAAAAAAAGGAAGCCGCTAAACTTCCCGTAACGACTCCAATATTAATGGATACGACGCTTACAAAGGATTATATTACAGAAATACAATCTATTCAAAATATTGAAGTGCGTGCCAAAGTGAAAGGATACCTCGAATCCATTAAAGTGGATGAAGGGAAAAACGTGGAAGCGGGTCAAATGATGTTCACGATTCGTTCCCGTGAGTACGACGCAGAGTTGGCCAAAGCACAAGCACAGGTTAAAATAACGGATTTGGAAATGCAAAATGTGAAAACATTGGCTGAAAAAAACATCGTTTCACAAACAGAGTTGGGTTTAGCGGTTGCAAAACTCAATGAAGCCAAAGCGGAAGAAGGCATTGCCGAAGCAAATCTATCTTTTACGAAGATAACCGCACCATTTAGTGGCGTTGTTGATAGGTTAAAATTTAAGGTCGGGAGTTTGATAGATGAGGGTACTTTACTGACTTCTTTGTCAAACAATAGAGAAGTGTATGCTTACTTCAATGTGTCCGAAAAAGAGTATTTAGAATTTAAATCGAAAGGACAAGACAAGGAAAAAACGACCATAAATCTTTTGCTTGCCAACAATAAGCCGCATAAATACAAAGGTGTGATTGAAACCATTGAAGGTGAATTTGATAAAAACACGGGTAGTATCGCTTTCCGTGCGAAGTTTCCTAACCCTGATTTGCTTTTGAAGCATGGTGAAACAGGAAAAGTGCAATTACCGATTGTGTTGAGTAATGCACTCGTGATTCCTCAAAAAGCGACGTATGAATTGCAAGATAAAATCTATGTCTTTGTGGTGGACAAGGATAATGTGGTGAAATCAAGAAATATTATTGTGAAGCAAAAATTATCGAATCTGTACGTCATCGAATCGGGTTTGTCTATCAATGATAGGATTCTTTTGGAGGGTGTTCAGTCTGTGAAAGACAATGATAAAATTGAAATAGAGTTGCTTCCTGCGAAGGAGGTGATTGAGCATTTACAATTAATTAAGCAATAGTTAAGTAGTATTGAGTATTGAGTAAGTAGTCAGCAATTCCGTATATGGAAAAAATAGAACCACAGATGATACTGATTAAACTGATTTTCAGTGATTTTTTTCTGTTTTAACTAAGAAATCATGTTTAAATCAAAGGAAATCACTGAAAATCAGTTTAATCTGTGTCATCTGTGGTTCTTTTTTGTCCATATACGGAATTGCTGGTAAGTAGTATTGAGACTGCATAAAGCGTTGATTATCAATATTTTACGTAAAATAAAAATTTGATTTTAATTGCACTACTTAGAACTACGTATCAGATACTTTTGAATTTGTCGATACAGTGACTAAAAAAGGGCAAAATACTGAGGGGTCCCTTTTGAACGCAATCGGCAACTATAATTGCCGACAACATTTTAATTTATTCAAAGAAAAAATCATGTTCAATAAATTTATATCCAGACCGATACTTTCTATTGTGATTGCCCTTGTTATTGCTTTGCTGGGGGCTTTATCATTAACGAAATTACCCGTCACACAGTTTCCGTCGGTTTCGCCGCCCAAGGTAAATATCAACGCTGAATACCCTGGTGCTAACGGCGAACTGATGATTAAAGCGGTTGTTATTCCTTTGGAACGTGCCATTAATGGTATTCCTGGCATAAAATACGTGGCTTCGGATGCGGGTAATGACGGTACCGCCAATATCCAATGCGTTTTTAATTTGGGTGTTGACCCGAACATCGCTTCGGTGAACGTACAGAATCGGGTTGCCGCCGTGATTAACAAACTCCCACCGATTGTGGTGCGTGAAGGTGTGAAAATCACGCGTGAAGAATCCAATATGTTGATGTATGTCAACTTGTACAGCAATGATCCTAATTTAGATGTCAAGTTTATGTACAATTTTGCCGACATCAATTTATTGTCTGAATTGAAACAAGTTGACGGGGTTGGTGTTGCGGATATTTTGGGTGATAGAGAATACGCCATGCGGATTTGGTTGAAACCAGATAGAATGTTGGCTTATAAAATCTCGGCAGACGAAGTAATGAAAGCGTTAGGCGAGCAAAGTATAGAAGCATCGCCAGGCAGAACGGGTGAAAGCTCGGGCAAAAAATCAGAAGCATTTGAATACGTTTTGAAATATTCGGGCAGATACACCACCAAAGAAGGCTACGAAAATATCATCGTAAGGTCAACGCCCGAGGGTCAGATTCTACGCATAAAAGACATTGGCGAGGTAGAATTTGGTAGTAATTTCTACGATTTGTATTCAAAATTGAATGGTAAATCTTCAGCGGCGATAACCATTAAGCAATCCTACGGCAGTAACGCCAGCGAGGTTATCAAAAATGTTAAGAAAAGATTAGAGGAAATAAAGGCAGAATCCTTCCCCAAAGGCATGGATTACGAAATCAGTTATGACGTATCAAAGTTTTTGGATGCTTCGATTGAGAAGGTTCTTCACACATTGGTTGAAGCGTTTATCTTGGTATCGCTCGTGGTATTTTTATTTTTGGGTGATTTTAGATCTACCTTGATTCCTACCCTCGCCGTTCCTGTATCGTTGATTGGTACGTTCTTTTTCATGCAATTTTTTGGTATTACCCTCAATTTGATAACACTTTTTGCCTTAGTATTGGCAATTGGTATTGTTGTGGATGATGCCATCGTGGTGGTTGAGGCCGTCCATGCCAAAATGGAAGAGAAAAATCTAAGCCCAAAAGCTGCCACGGAGGAAGCTATTGGGGAGATTAGTGGGGCTATTATTGCCATCACGCTCGTCATGGCGGCGGTGTTTATTCCAGTGGCGTTTATGTCGGGGCCCGTGGGTATTTTCTATCGTCAGTTTTCAGTAACAATGGCAACGTCGATTATTTTATCGGGTATTGTTGCTTTGACGTTAACGCCCGCTTTGTGTGCTATGATTCTTAAAAACAACCACGGAAAGCCTAAAAGTAAAAACCCAATTAATACCTTTTTAGCTGGGTTTAATCGGTTATTTGATAGGTTACTTGGACGCTATGTAAAGATTTTGAACGTGATTGTCAATCGACGAGTGGTAACGTTTTTGGTCTTGGTGGCTTTCTGCGTTGGTACTTATTTTGTCAGTAGCACCGTTCCATCGGGCTTTATTCCCAATGAAGACCAAGGCGTTTTTTACGCCATCGTTTTAACTCCCCCAGGCTCAACGCTCGAAAGAACGGATGAGATTAGTTGTGAATTGCAAAGAATCGCCCAAACCATAGAAGGAGTCTCCTCTGTATCCACTATGGCAGGTTATGAAATCTTATCGGAAGGTACGGGTGCCAATGCAGGAACGTGTCTTGTAAACCTCAAACCTTGGGACGAGCGCACCCATTCCGTGTCTGAAATCATGGAAGAGCTGGAAGAAAAAACGAAAGATGTCAAAGGGGCGACCATCGAATTTTTCCCGCCTCCTGCCGTTCCAGGTTATGGGGCTGCGGGTGGTTTTGAGTTGCGGGTTTTGGATAAAGCAGGTAGTGGTGATTATAAATTAATGGAAACCGTCACGAAGAATTTTGTGGCAGAATTGAGTAAAAGACCTGAGTTACAGTCTGTTTTCACGTTTTATAGCGCAAGTTTCCCACAATATATGCTCAATGTGGACAACGACAAAGCCCAACAAAAAGGCGTAAGCATTGACAACGCCATGACGACACTCTCTACGCTGGTGGGAAGTAACTACGAAACAAGTTTCATTAAATACGACCGACAATACAAAGTAATGGTGCAGGCATTGCCTGAATACAGAGCATTGCCAGAAGATATTTTGAAACTCTATTGTAAAAATGACAAAGGCGAAATGGTGCCTTTTTCAACGTTTATGACCATGGATAAGGTGTATGGTTTGTCCGAAATCACCCGCCATAATATGTATAATGCTTCGGAAGTGAGTGGTGATGCCGCCCCAGGATTTAGTAGTGGTGAAGCCATCAATGCCATCAATGAAGTAGCAAAAACAAAATTACCCCGTGGTTTTGGTATTGATTGGGCGGGTATTTCAAAAGACCAAACAGGGCAAGGCAACCAAGCGGCTATGATTTTCCTCATTTGTTTGGCGTTTGTCTATTTGGTTTTATCGGCTCAATACGAGAGCTTTATTTTACCTTTTCCGATTCTTTTGTCTTTGCCAACGGGTATTTTTGGCGCATTTTTCTTCCTCAAAATGTTGGGATTAGAAAACAATATTTATGCACAAATATCAATGGTTATGTTGATTGGTATTTTGGGTAAAAATGCGGTATTGATTGTTGAATTTGCGGTACAAAGACACGCCTTAGGAGCGACGGTCATGCAAGCCGCCATTGACGGTGCCGCCGCCCGTTTGCGTCCTATCTTAATGACTTCCTTTGCTTTTATTGCGGGTTTGATTCCTTTGGTCATAGCCACGGGGCCGGGTCAAATTGGTAACAGAACGATTGGTTCAGCCACAGCGGGTGGTATGTTGTTCGGAACAATCTTCGGTGTGTTTATCATCCCTGGGTTGTACTACATCTTTGCCAAAATCTCGGAAAAGCAAATAACCGTTGACAATTCAGAAGAAAATCCTTTAACGGAGGGGCTTGTTGGTAATCATACACACTAAAAAAGGCCCAAATACTGAGGGGGCCCTTTTTCAAAAAAAATTGATTGTAAAATGAAATTATTGAATAAATATAAATTCTTATTTAGCTCGGTGTTCTGTATCCTTTTCGCAAGCTGCAAACTGCCCGTACCGATACAAGTGCCAACGCTAAGGTCAGCACCAGCGACTTTTAACAATTCAACCGACACTACCAATTCGGCGGATTTAAATTGGCGGGAGTTCTTCAATGACCCAAATCTTATTGCACTCATTGACACGGCGATTAACAACAATCCTGAAATGTTGATGCTGTTGCAAGATATTCAAATGGCACAAAATAAAGTCCAATTTAGACAAGGGGCTTTACGTCCTACCGTCACAGTAGGTGGTGGCATTGGCTTAGAAAAAGTGGGTACATACACCTCGCAAGGTGCGGGTGATGCCTCGGCTGAAATTATACCAGGACAGATTGTACCAGAGCATCTACCCGACTTTACGGGTGGCATCCGAGCGAGTTGGGAAATTGACATTTGGGGCAAACTCAAAAGTGCGAAAAGCGCAGCCATGGCAAAATACCTCGCCAGTTTTGAAGGCAGAAACTTTGTGCGCACCAATTTGATAGGAGAAGTTGCCAATTCCTATTACGAATTATTGTCTTTGGACAATCAATTAGATATTATCAGAGCCAGTATTGAGTTGCAAAAAACGCAATTGGAGCTTGTAAAAATTCAAAAAGAAGCGGCCGTAGTAACCGAGTTAGCCGTCAAGCAATTTGAAGCGCAATTACTTAATTCTCAAAGCATGGAATACGAGTTTTTGCAAAGCATTACCGAGGTTGAGAATAAAATTAACTTCTTAATGGGACGGTTTCCGCAACCCATTGTGCGAGATAAAGCTATTTTTAATAAGCAATTGCCCAATCAAATAAGACAAGGTATTCCTTCGCAATTATTAAGAAACCGACCCGACATTAAGCAAGTCGAGTTGGAGCTTATGGCGGCAAAATGGGAAGTAAAGGCGGCACAATTAGAGTTTTATCCCTCGCTCGCTGTCGGTGGCAGATTAGGTCTTCAAGCGTTCAGACCCGATTATTTATTTCGGTTGCCCGAATCTTTGTTATATACTTTGGTGAGTGATATAGCGGGGCCCGTCATCAACAAAAATGCGATTATGGCAGAATTTAAAACCGCCAATGCGATGCAAATTCAGACCGTTTATGAGTATCAAAAACGCTTGTTAAATGCCTATCTGGAAGTGACAAATGAATTGTCGCACATCAATAATTTAGAAAAAAGATACCGCTTCAAATCTCGGGAAGTAGATGTTCAGACCATATCAATAAACATTGCCAATGATTTATTCAAAGCCGCCAGAGCCAATTATTTAGAAGTTTTGACAGCCCAACGTGAAGCTTTAGAATCCAAATTGGAATTGGTAGAAATTAAAAAACGCCAATTTAACACCGTAACGAATGTTTATAGAGCATTGGGTGGCGGTTGGAAATAGTGGATTGCGATATGGTTAAACAAAGCCCTCCGTGCGAGCGGGGTCTTTTCTTTGATTAAAGATTTGTTGTTAATATAAAATCACATCCTCACCGAGCGGGGT
>JAYTMW010000922.1:0-2399 GCA_043728105.1 Saprospiraceae bacterium
AGTTGGTTGAGTTTTTCTATCTCATTGGGCAAGGATTTAAGCCTATTACTCGACAAATCTAAGTGCGTCAGTTGCGTCATTTCTGTTACGACAATTGGTACGTTTTTAAACTTATTTCTCCTCAAATTAAGCCGTTTTAGTGTCGTCAAATCGCTCAATTTTATGGGTAAATTCATTAATTTATTGCTACTCAAATCAAGCGTTTCCAAAGCGTTAAGTTGCTGAATATCATTCGGAATGGACTCAATATCGTTGCGGCTCAATGACAGTTTTTGGAGTTTTTTATACAAAAATACTGAGGGGGGTACTTCCGAATATTTGCGTTTGCTCAAATCCAAAACGGTGTCTTGTGGCGTAAGGTCATCGGCTTGTGCGGTTGGAAAAGAACGGTATAAAAACGGGTCTTTATCCGAATGGGTATAAATATATTCCGTATCAGAAGGTGACGAAAAAACGGGTTTTCGAGGCAGTTCTATCTTTATTCTATCATCTTTTGGTGAATTTTGTTCAATAATGGGTGTTTTTAAAGGCAAAAGTGCAATATTATTCCCACTTACGCTATTTCTCGATTTTTGCTCAAAAGCCTTTATGGAGTCATTTTTCAGACCTATTTGTGCATCATTTTTCAAGCCTAATTCTTTGTTGGTGTCTTGAATTTGTTGCTCCGTCAAAGCATTATTTACCTCTTTTTCTTTTGTCGAAAAAACAAATTTGTAGCCCATAAAACTTAATGCTACCAAGCCTAAAACTGACCACAAACCCCACTTTAAAAAACGGCGTTTTTGACGCTGTTTGTGCAGTCGTTCTTTCAGTTGTTGCGCCATTCTGTGTTCAAACAGATTGCCCATCATGTCTTTTTCAAATCGGTCATTTTCTGGCTCTTCAAAATCGTCGTTGAGCCATTTATTAAAATCTTTTTTTTTCATTTTTGAACCACGAATTTATCGAATTTACGAATTATTCGAATTTTTAATTATACACTCACTAAAAGTCGCAATTTTTTCATGCACTCCCGCTTGCGTTGGCGTGAGGCATCTTCTGAAATGCCCCACTCGGCGGCGATGTCTTTATGATCTTTTTCTTCCCAATAAAAACCACTTAATAATTTTTGACAACGTTCACCCAAACGCATGAAAGCGGCGTTGAGCGTGTGCATGAGTTCGCTATCTATCTCATTTTCGGATACAATTTCAATCGTTTCGGGTACAATTTCACGAGTTTCGACAATATTTCGTTTTAATTGCTCCGTCCGTTCATAGCATTTATGTTTGACGATTGTGTAAATATAACCTTGCAAATTATCCGATTCAACCTCACCCAAAAGCACTTTATAAAACAATTTTGCAAACGCCCCACTCACAATTTCCTCCGCATCCTCCACACCAATCGAGTATTTCGACCGTGCAATGGCCACGTATTGCGGCGCATACTTATCAAAAAGTTTGGTCTGCAAACGTTGGTCGCCTTGCCGTAGTCGCTTATAATCTTCAATGGATAAACTAAAATTTTGCGTTTCTGTCATGTTGTAAAGTTGAAAAATACCTCGAAATACTGAGGGGGTAGTTGTTTTGAAATGATAAAGGGTAAAAAAATAAAAACGTGAGAAAAAATGAAAATAATGTTTTAAACACGAATTGAACGAATGAAAAACACAAATAACACAAATCCAAATTAGTAACGTGTAAAAAATAACATGGTAAAATCTAATTTTTATTTTTAACACATAGGCACATAGAACACATAGCATTATGTATAAAACCTTTATAATCAACACTTTATGTAATTCTATGTATCCTATGTGCCTATGTGTTGAATGAAAAAATATCCTATTTATTCTTTACTCGTTAATTAGCTCTTTTTCGATTCTTTCATTCGCCTAATTCGTGTTCAAAAAAAATAATTCACATTTTTTCTCACGTTTCTCACACACGCCCCTTTGTGAGAGAAAATGATTTTTTCACTTTAAAAAAAATGCAAAATATGAAAAAATGTCTGTTTACGCTTACGTTATTTTTAAGTCTTGTTGTTGCAATGGTGGCGCAAAGAACAATTACAGGTACAGTTACAGATGGTGAAAATAAAGAACCATTGGTGGGCGCTACCATAGTTTTAAAAGGTACAACAGTAGGTACTTTGACAAATGTTGACGGTCATTATACCTTAAAAATGCCATCCAAAAATAATGTCTCCACTTTGGTAATTGCGTTTGTTGGTTATGCAACCAAAGAGGTCGCTATTGGTTCATCTGATACTATTGATATTGCACTTGAAGGCGGTTCAATATTACAAGAAGTTGTAGTAACAGGTTATTCTGTGCAAAGAAAAAAAGAGTCATTAGGTTCAGTTTCAAATGTTACGACACAATCTTTGTCGGGCAGAAGTGCTGGTGTTTCTATCAA
>JAYTMW010000923.1:0-3259 GCA_043728105.1 Saprospiraceae bacterium
TTTTTCAGACCACCTCCGATAGAGTCTAAATTACCAAAAATGAAATCATCCATTTCCTCCGCAGTCAATGAAAGCATATAATTTCTCAGCGTTATTTCACGAAGGTTTTCATCTTGTAATTGATGCCACTGATTTGCAAAGTCTATATTCTTTTTAATCTTCATCTTTCCAATTTTTGAGTAATTCAGAAAATCTAATATAATTGTCAAGAGCAAGGTTTATTCTTTCTTCGTAACCTCGGCGACCAAAAGTTTCTCTCATTTCTTTTCATATACTCTTAAAAATTCAAGTTGCTTTTTCGAAAGTTCAACTTGATTTTGAATATCTCGTTTTGTCATAGTTTGGCTTGTTTGTTACAAAAGTAATTCCATTAATTGCCTTTTCCAAAATAAAAGTGTTTTTTTTTGTCAAAATAAAAAACATACTTTAATTCATATTCTTGAATAAATCACCATGTTAAATTCAAAACAATCTATCTAAAATCGAATCTTGATTTTCATCAATTTTTGCTTTTAAAGTAACATAAAAATCATTGAATTGCGGCTTTTCAACGCTGTTTGTGATTGAGCCTTTTTCCAAAAGATGTACCGTATCGCACACGTGCATCAGTAGCTCAAACACATGTGAGGTGAGTAAAATGGTTTTGCCTTGACCCCTCAGTATTTTGATGATTTTTTTCACCAATTCGGTGGTTTCAATATCCAAACCGTTGAAAGGCTCATCCAAAATCAAGATGTCTCGGTCTAATTTTAGGATTGCTAAAAGGGCTAATTTCTTTTTCATGCCCGTCGAATAATATTCCACCAAATCATCTAAGGGCAATTGCAAAAGCTCATTCCACGTGGGCAAATCGGATAAATCATTGCTGAAAATTTGGAGATACTCTAAGCCTGTAATGTTGGTATAAAAGAAATTTTCAGCTTCTAAATAAGCAATATCCCACCGTTTCAAAACCCGATTATTCAACAAAATATTGCCCGACAAAGGCTTTTTGAAGCCGAAAATCGCATTCAAAAACGTGGTTTTACCTGCTCCATTCATACCCACTAAGCCATGAATCAAGCCTGTGTTGAGCGTCAAACTCAAATCATTGATAACCGTTTTGCCTTCGTAAGCGACCGTAAGTTGTTGAATATCAATCATTTAGGGGAATTAAAAATTAAAAATTAAGGATTAAAAATTAGGCAGTAATTCTCGCTATTGAAATTTTTTGACTAAAAACTGAGTTAATGCTTTATCTACCTCAAATTTTAACAGAGGCTTGTTACGTCACTACGTGACTATGAATGTTCTCAAGTTTTGGGTCTGTTATAAACATTTTGACCCTATCGGGTCATTCAGACATGTACCTATTTTCTGTCTCGTTAGAGACAATATGTTTATAACTAAAATAACACGTTTCTACACCCATAGTCACGTAGTGACGCAAAGTGCTTTAATTGAAATTTAATTTAATATAAAAAATTACTATCATTCAGGTAATAATCTAATTTGGGTTTGGCTTTATAATAATTCCAAAAAATTAAGAAAAAAGCGATGGGTGCAAAAAACGGAACAACGCAACCGAATAAACTTATTGAGTTCAAAACACCGCCCGCACCTGTATCAAAATTAGGATGATAAAAAGCATATTTTGCAAGAATAAAATTAGTAATATTCAAGCACGCAAAAACCAAAAAAGCGGGCGCAACATACCAAATATCAGGCACAAGTACCGCCGATAAAATTACAATGGGCAAAGTAAAAAGACCGTAAATCAATAGGCTTTGACTTATTTTTTTGCGTAAAAAAAGAGTGGTATTGTCTCTCGATAGCGTCAAAATACTGAGGGGTTCGCATTCTCTGAAAAACTCGGCAATAGCGGTCAAGGCAAAGAATAATAAAATGATAGGTGCAATGCGTACCCACGAAAAAGCCAATGATAAAAGGTAGAACAAAACAATAAATCCACCTCTTTTGCGCATCCCTGCTCGCCACTCAAAAGCACTGTGAGGCAGGTGTTTTGAGAAAAAAGAAATACCATTATTTTGCTTTAAAACTTTGGTAATCAATGAAATACACAGTATTAATAAAATTAATATAAAACTTTGCATAAAGTTTTTTGTCCAAAATAAAAAAACTAAAAAGGGTGATGCTAAAATGAGGTATTCAGAAGCAAAAATATGGTGCGAACGCTCCATCAAGCTGAAAGCATGACTGAGGGGGTGCTTTGAAACGATGGATACGAACCGTGTATCAGGCCTAATTTGGTGGATAGCGAAGATGCTTGCTGCCACTACGCCTACCATTATCCACCTATTTTTTTCATTTTTTAATAAAGAAAAAAACACAGGAATAATGAAGGTTAAAAAAGCAAAAACGATTATCAACAACAAGGCAACGGCATGTCCGATGCTCAAATCTTGCAGACTGCGTTTGATTTGCAAATAGCGTATATGGAGGAATTTTTGTATCATATTTTTCCTTGTATCGGCCAATTCATTCGCCGTTTTGAGTGGCTCACTCGGCGAATAAATTCGCTGCTACAGGTCTTTAAAAAATCTGTAAAAATAAGTCTTTTCACCACTTTTTTCTTTCGTTTTTTGAAAGCCTAATTTCTCAACAATTTTGACAGAGCCTATGTTTTCGGGTTCAATAAGTGCATAAATATTCCTTTTTTCTGTTTTTGAAATCAAAAAATCCATCAACGTTTTTGCTATTTCAAACCCATAGCCTTTGCCCCAAAAATCCTCCAAAAGATTGTAGCCAATCTCAACCGAGCCGTCTTCATCCAATTTCATGCGAGCTAAGCCCAAATACTGAGGGGCCTCTTTTGACCAAACTGAAAATATACCAAAATTAGGATTTATCAGACCAAATTGCATTGCAAGGTCGAAACGCTCATGGGCTTCTTTTTCCGATAAACCTTTGCCTATTATGTAGCGCATCACATTGTCTGTCATTACCTGTGGCACGTAATGCGCTCTATCTTGTGCTTCTATTTTTTTTAAAATAAGGCGTTCAGAAATCATATAAATAGTTGATAATGAATAACTTAGGAATGAAACAGAAGTAAAGTCCACCATTTAGTGATGCTTGCAGCTTCATCAAGCCAGAGGCATGAGAGAATTATTTTTTTGAGTAAGCCATTATATTTTTCAAGTAATATAGGGCTATATTGCATTAAAAATAGAATGTCTTAATCGTAAAAAGAATCTTATAAATGGTGGAGTTTATTTCTGTTTCATTTTTTATAGTTAATAATAAATATTTATTTCAT
>JAYTMW010000924.1:0-5087 GCA_043728105.1 Saprospiraceae bacterium
TCTATTTGAAAAAATTAGTTCAACCCAAAAAAGAAAACTTCCAAGCACGCCTTTTGTGCGAAGCACAAAACAGTGAGTAAATACATCAAATGGGAACTACACCCTGTAAAATAATTGTTCACAGACTATGAAACGTATCATCATTCGCATTGTCCAAGGTTTATTAATCCTTTTGGTATCACTCACGGGCATTTACTTTTTAGGCCCTAAACCTGCCTCACCGCAATTACTAAAACCAACTTTGGCTCTCTCAGTATCTTTACCTATTTTAGAACAAGAAATCACCGTAAGCGAAAAACAAGTTAAAGGCATTAAACCCGAAAACGAAGCGAAAATCGTGTGGGCCGATAGTTCAAAGAAGGTGAAAACAAAGGTCGCAATGCTCTATTTGCATGGTTTTGGAGCGAGCGAAAAAGAGGGCTACCCAACAAATACTGACTTAGCCGATACATTTGATTGTAACTTGTATTTGGCTCGTCTGTCAGAACATGGCATCAACGTTGGCGACGATAATTTTCTCAATTTTACGGCCGACAACTATTACCAATCGGGTGAAAAAGCCTTGAATATTGCTAAACAATTGGGCGATTCCGTAGTCATTGTGGCAACCTCTGCGGGTGCTGCAATGGGTCTGTTTTTAGTATCTCGACATCCCGAAGTGAAGGCTCTTTTGATGTATTCACCCGCCATCAAATTGTATAAAAAAGAAGCGGCTATGATGCCCGGCCCATGGGGACTTCAAATTGCGAAATGGGTGACAGGGAAGGAACACAATGATTGGGTTTATAAAAATCAAAATCACGGAAAATATTGGACCAATCACCAACGATTTGAAGGCGTAGTGCAATTCAGCGTTTTCCTCAAAGAAACGATGACTCCATCTACTTTCGGTCAAGTAAAATGTCCTGTTTTCATGGGTTATTATTATCGAGATGAAGAAAATCAAGACAAAGTGGTGTCCGTCGCCGCCATGCAAGAAATGTTTGAGCAATTGGGTACCCCTCAGTATTTGAAGCGAAAAGTGAATTTTCCTGATGCCAATAATCACGTTATTGCGACTTCTTTTTTGTCTGATGCTTGGCAAAAAGTGGAAATGGAATCCATTAAATTTATGAAGGATGTTGTAAAAATGTAACCCCAAGTGTAGCGGCGGATTTATCTGCCGATGAGCAAAAATTACTGATAATCAATAGATTACAAACCTTTATTTTTCAATGCAATTTAATGAATTATTTTAATCTTCCAAAAAAATCTCATAAAATAAGGCAAAATACTGAGGGGGTGCTTTTTAAAATCTTGCACCAACTGAAAAAGCCAAATGATAGTAAAATCCCGCATATTTTTGATAGATATTGACTCCAAAATCAGTTCCAATAAACCAATGGTCGTTTATTTTGTGATTATAGTTTATACCTATTGGAAAAGATATATCTAATACTCTTGCATAGTCGGGAAGAAAAAGCACAACTCGTTCAGTCACGCCTGTAAGTACTGGCGTGACATCAGCAAGAACTATAAAAGGTGTATCATGGAGAGAGATATGACTCAAACCAATACCAATATAAGCACTGAGTAAGTTTTTCGGTTTTGAAATTATATCATAATTAAAAATAAAGCTGCCACTAATATGTTCAGTACCGTATTCGTTTTCTTCCAAAAGAGCTAATCCTTTTCGAGTAACTAAACCATTACCCAATGTACTTTTGGTTCTTAGTTCTCTTCTATTGGTTCCAAGTCCCTCTCGTCGTTCTCCTGAGCTTGCAAAAGACAACATGCCGCCAATTGACATTCTCTTGTTGAACTTGTGTAAATATCGAGTATCAAAGTAAAAGCCGAGATTGCCGCCACTTGTCATGGCAGGAATGCCGAAATTGAATTGAAAAGTATTTTTGGGCAATATTTCTGTTTCACTTTTTTGTGCGGAAAGAGAATTTGTGTAGAGATAAATTAGTAAAAATATATTGATTGCTTTTTTCATGTCTTAATTTTTTATAGAGAGCCTCCAAATTGGAGGCTCTCTATCTGAGTTAATTTATCAAAATGGCCCCATATAAAATCTAACACTACCTTCCCCATTGCTTGCTGTGTAAGACTTCCAAGTTAAATCGGTAAAAAATACAGTGTCGAAATTCAAAATATCATTCCATGTAAAATACTTTAACTGGTAAGGAAAAACTACTCCACTCAAACTTACGAAGCTATAATTATAAGTATCTGTACCGCCCAAACCTGCGTCATCTTCCGACCAGTGGTGTCTAATAAAATTACCCTGTACTGTGGTGTTCCAACTACCAAGTATGCTTAAATTAGCTTGAAACCAACTTGAAGGTGTGAATTTGCTTCTATCTTCTCCATAGATTAAGATATTTGTTGTGATTTCTCCCGCATGTATAACAGGTATAAGCCGCAATTCTGGGCTTCCTTTTATCCAAACTTCAATAGCCGCTAAATTTGGAATATTGATTTGCCATAATTTTTCTTCGCCACCAGCTGGACGAAAAGCACCTCTCGTCTCTAAAGGTTTTTTATCCACAGGTTTCAATAAAGCAAACTCCAGTAGTTGACCATTAGGCTTGACTCTTTCGTTGTAACCAACTACAATAACGATTTCATTAGGATCTGTTTTAGTTTCAAAATATGAAACGTTACCGTCCTTGTCTAACGCAGGAATAGGAACGTCTTGTTTTTCAAGGTCAACATTAGGTTCAACAGCTACCTTTGGGATTAAGGTTGCAGTCTCCCAATCTTTGCAATTATCCTTCGGTGCAAAAATGTAAATATTCAAAAGGTCATTTACTGTACCATCAACAATATCCTTTGTTGAATTAACTTTTGGCAACGAACCGAAAGATAAAAGCGTTTCTTCAAAAGTTTTGCCTGTACTCAATTTCGTATTCCGCACATTTTTGTACAAAATATCAAAATCGGCATCAAATTTTTTCAAAGCTTCATTTTTTAGAAAAGCCCTAACTTCGGGTAGCACTAATGCTTTGTTTAATGTTTGAGCAAATTGCCATTGTCCTTCATCTACATTTTCGACTTTAGACGAATTATTCTTGTTTTCAACGCCACCACCTTTAGATGCAATTGAATCTTTCTTACAGGATGTCAAAGCCATCAAAGATAAGAAAGGCAAAATAAAACTGAGTTTAAATAATTTTTTCATTGGAAAAATGTTTACTTTTGTTTTACTAAATTTTTGTTTAAAAATTTAATTTTAGGCAAAGCATAACCAAAGCTATTGTTGTTCAAAGACCGGCCAGTCTTTGGTGATAATAGCTTTTTTTATGACATCATCCAACAAACCAATTCTTACAAAGCGCGGAATGCGGAATGCGGAATGCGGAATGCGGAATGCGGAATGCGGAATGCGGAATGCGGAATGCGGAATGCGGAATTAAATCCGTACCAGTTTATTTGTGTTTTATAATAACTGCGTTTATTTGTTACTCCTAATGATATCTTAGGATACAAATATAACAAATATTTCACAAATGTTCAAATATTCTGAAAAATAATAATATAAAAATTAATTTTCAATGCGTTATCTACCATTTATAGTTTATTTTCTTTTTAAAAGAAAGAAGGTAGAAATTATGAAAATGTTAGAAAAAACGTTTAAAAAACCAAAATTTCAAGTATGAAACATTCAAAACTGCCAAAAATATCTTTATTTTCGCCAAAAACAAAATCAAACCATTTTCATGAAAATTAACACCATAATCTTCGACCTCGGCGGCGTACTTATTGACTGGAATCCCGAATACGTTTTCAAACACGTCATACCCGATGAAGACAAACGTCGTTATTTTTTCGACAACGTCTGTACATACTCGTGGAACATCGAGCAAGACGCAGGCAGAACGCTACATGATGCCACTGAACTAAAAGTAGCCGAGTTTCCAGATTGGGAAACCGAAATCAGAGCCTATTATGGTCGTTGGACAGAAATGTTAGGCGAGGCAATCCACGGAACGGTCGAAATACTGAGGGGCCTCATTGACGACCCTAACTATCGGGTTTATGCTCTTACAAATTGGTCGAACGAGACCTTTCCAATTGCCAAAGAACGTTTTGATTTTTTGCATTGGTTTGAAGGCATCGTTGTGAGTGGCGATGAAAAAACACGTAAACCTTTTCCGATTATTTACGAAACTTTGCTTGAAAGATATAACGTAAATGCACACGAAGCGGTGTTTATTGACGATGCTTTTCATAATGTGGAAGCGGCAAATGCGTTGGGTATCAATGGGATTCATTTTCAATCACCTGGGCAATTGCGGGCAGATTTGTTGGCGTTAAACGTGACTATTTGATAACATAAAAATTGATTTTAAACACAAAGGCACAAAGAAAACAAAGTGTAGATTTGATTTTGGTTTTCTTTGGAACGAGTAATAATAAATAGGACATTTTTTGGAAACACATAGTAACATAGGACACATAGTTTTGAAAATCAACTTTCATAATCAATTGAAAACCAAACAATTATATATAGCTCTATGTGTCCTATGTTACTATGTGTTTCAAAAAAATCTTGAAATTTAAAAATGGAAAAAACACCACGCATCCTATGGCAACCCACCGAAGCCACAAAGCAAAATGCCAACCTCACGCATTACTTTCATTGGCTGCAACAAAATCCAAAATACAGTTTTCATTTTGACAATTATGACGCAGCATGGCAATGGTCGGTGAATAATATCGAAGCATTTTGGGTGTCGTTGGTTGAGTATTTTGATATTAAAAAACATACTGATTCTACGGAAATACTGAGGGGCCTCATGCCACACGCCCAATGGTTTGAAGGCATGATTTTAAACTACGCCGAACAGGTTTTTCGCAAAGCAAATGATACGTATCCTGCCATTCTTTTTCAATCAGAAACACAACCTTTAACAGAAATAAGTTGGGCAACTTTGACCCAACAAGTCGCTTCTTTTGCGCATTTTTTAAAAGAAAATGGGGTAGAAAAAGGCGATAGAGTCGTGGGCTTTTTACCCAATATTCCCGAAGCTACGGTGGCACTTTTAGCGACCATTTCCATCGGTGCAGTGTGGTCAAGTGCCTCGCCTGACTTCGGTGCA
>JAYTMW010000925.1:0-2282 GCA_043728105.1 Saprospiraceae bacterium
AAGGAAAAAATGGACAAAATACTGAGGGGGTTCGATTTTGAAAAAATTGATGAAAAAATCAATCAACTTTTGGCAAATACCGCTTAAAATTTCGCCCGATTACGCCTACCTTTTTTTCTTTATTTTAAACAAAAAAAATAGCCTATTCTGAACGCTCATTCGGATAGGCTATTTTTTTTGTCCGTGTTTTACTCACAGTTTCAACCAAAAAAGGCTGACTATAAAACTGTAACTAATTGATTTTTAATTAATTACAGTTTTATAATTATTATATTTTAATAAAAAACATTGTCACTATTATAAAAGTAACGAACATGACAGAAGATTGCGAGGGAATACATTTGTACGTGATAACAATATTTTTCTTACAATTTTAATTTTTACTTACAATGATGAATCTAAAGAATCTACAAAAGGAATTTGCTCCGGGGCAAATACTGACGGCTGAGGATATGTCTATGGTGAAAGGAGGTTTACTCATTTCTTTTTCATTTACATCTACTTCAGCATCGCTATCCACAACCACTGGTGGAACAACCTATTCGTTGACGGCAACAGCATCTTCTTTTAGTGTAACGAGCGCAACAAGCGATGATAAGCGTCGTGAACGCCCGGGTGGTGGTATCACTACATGATAAGTAATGACTCAAATTTTCCCAAAAAACAGTTTCAAAATTCATTTTTTTTAACCACGCCTCCCCTCGGCAATCACAAATTTACAATTTTAATATGATGAATATTTCTGGTTTAAAGCAATCATTTCAAACAACAGAATTGTTGTCAATCAACGAATTAATATTTATTAAAGGCGGTCAAAACCGTGACGACAAAAGAAGACAACGCCCCGGTGGTGGCACAACCACTACAAGTCCAAATTTAAGAGACGGTGGAAGTAAAAACAACCGAAAACAATTCGCCGTTTATCAAAAATATGATGTGGCTACAACACGTTGTGAAGAACTGTAACCAAGTGAATATCGAACCTGCTCGACAGTAAGCAGGTAAAAAACACGAAATACAGAACCTGTCTGCCGACAAAGACAGTGTCGAAGTAGTTCATAATCAATGAATTGTGAAACATCTAATAAGTATTTATTTATATTCTACAACTTAAAAATTTATCTAAAAAATTTTGTAATTCTATAACAACATATATACTATGGTAAAAAATAACTCAAATTTAAAAGCTTTGGCATTGATCAATGTTCTTACCACGGGTGAGATGAAATTAGTGAAAGGCGGTGTAAATTTTAACGCTTCAGCTATGGGTTTAGCCTATGCTAATAGTGCTGTTACGACAAATGGTGCTAACGCAGATGACAAGCGTCGTGAGCGTCCGGGTGGTGGAATCACTTCACTATAATTGTAAAGTGATAATGTTCGCCCATATTTTACGAAAAATGAATGCCGAATACCTCTTTTTTCATTACGAAGAGTATTCGGCATTATTTTAGTATATGATTATTACCCTATTATTGGTATATTTGTAAATAAAACAATACCATTTAAATTACCCGCCAAACTATTCGTTCTGAAAAACTAAATCATCCAAATATTAAATTACAAAATCTCTTTTTGGAGATTTTACAGCATCTTATAACCATGACTTATTTTTACGGAAAATCTTTTTTTCGACCGTTTTTATTCGTTTTTTTCTGTTTAATACTGAGGGGCCTCTCTTTCGGGAGCAATGAGCCTGTATATACTCAACCAGACATAAAAGAAATAGAAGGAAAAACGGTTCTGCAAATACTTGAAGTAGCAAATAAAATCTCCTTCAAAGACATAAAGCTCGCTTTGGCTTATGCAAACATTGCGCTTGAAAAAGCCAAGCAAAGTGGTAATTTGCGTGATGTGTTTGATGTGCAACGGGTTATAGGTTTTATTTACGAAGATAATGCTATGACTCAACGGGCTATTGAAGCGCACACAGCCGCTGCCAAAACGGCTGAAATGTTGGGCGATAGTGCCAGAGCAACCATCTATTGTGATTTAGCGATTGTGAATCGAAAGGCAGGAAATTATAAAGTTGCGTATGATCATTATGAAAGAGTGCTTACCATTGCCACTCGAATAAACGACTATCAAATGATTTCGGACAGTTATCATGGTCTGGGTTTTTTGAATGCCGAAATCGGTATTTATGACAAAGCGATTGATTATTACCTCAAATCCAAAGAAATATCCGAGAAATTAGCCCCGAAATTAGAAATTGCCAGAATGGATGTGATTGTTTCTCACAATGCTATTGCCGAAACATATTTGAAAGCGAAAGAAATTGC
>JAYTMW010000926.1:0-7953 GCA_043728105.1 Saprospiraceae bacterium
TCAATTTCGGGCGCATCACGCATGAGCGCAATGGGGTAATAGCCCAATTTATTCGGTGTAACTTTACCGTCTTTAATGCTGACTTCTTCAAAAAGGGCGGCACTTAAACCCATCATAATCGCCCCTTCGGCTTGGGCTTTTACACCATCGGGATTGATTATCAGCCCTGGATCCATGGCGCAAGTCACTTTCCGTACTTTGATTTGACCGTCTTTTATTTCTACTTCCGCAATTTGGGCGCAAGGTGTATTGACATCAATCGAGCAAGCCAAACCCATTGCCTGACCTTGCGGAAGCGGTTTGCCCCAACCCGCTTTTTCGGCAACGGCTTTTAGAACCTCTTTGATAGTTTGACTACGGGCATCGTCCGCAAGATGCCGCAAACGGAACGTCAAAGGGTCTTGTTTGGCTGCGTGCGCCAATTCGTCCATAAAAGATTCAATTGCAAAAGTATTTGCCAATAAGCCTAAACCCCGCCACCAACTGGTTTGAAATGGCAGTTCGTTGTGCCAAGCGGTGGTTGAGTAGTTTGGAATATTTTGGTATTGAATCATGCCGCCCCGCCATGCACCTATATCAGCACCCACTATTTTTTTCATCAAACCTTCGGGCAATGGCTTGACAGCTGCAATAAAAACAGCTGAATTGAACGCCACATCCGCACTCGCAGCATGGTGTTCCATTGCCAAAATAGACCCCTCAGTATTTAGCACGGCCTTGAGCACATTATGACTTGGTGGGCGCAACAAGCCGTTTTGAAATTCCTCCGACCGTTCAAAAAACACGTGGACGGGTTTCCCAACCGCTTTCGACATCAAGGCGGCTTCTATGGCATGAGGTGTTTGCAAACGCCGACCAAAACCACCACCAACAAATTGTGGTTGAATATCTACTTTTTCGACATCAATATTTAAGGCTTTGGCAACATCTTTTCGGGTCAAACCCGGTACTTGGGTACTCAATTTCACCACAACCAACCCATCTTGGTAAAAAGCGGATGCGCCATTTGGTTCAATGTGGGCATGAACGCCCAACGGGGCGTAATATTCTTTCGTCACCACATTGCCTTCGCCCAAGTGTTTGCTGGCGTTGCCTTCTTTCTGAATCATCACATCATTGCCTGCGCCCACTTTTACCAGTGCATCCACGTCGCTTTGTTGCGCCAATTTGTTGGGCATTTGCCAATTCACTTTTAGTTGGCGTTTGGCATCTTCAGCTTCTATGCGTGATGTGGCAACGACTCCCGCAAAGCCTTTTTCAATCACGACTTTCACCACGCCCGACATCGAACCGACCGTACCCGCATCTGCACCTTTATATACTGCCCCAAAAACGGGCGCACGCACCACCGAGCCAAAAAGCATATCGGGAAAACCCGCATCAATGCCAAAAATGGGTGCGCCTTTTACTTTTGCTTCAAGGTCTAAACGGGGCATGGGTTTGCCAATAATTTGAAATTCTGCCCGTGTTTTGAGTCTGGGTTTGTCTATTTTTACGTTCCAATTGGTTGTTTTTGCGGCGATTTCGCTCAATTCAATGCTTTTACCACCCGCCTTTGCCACGCCATTTTTAAAGCTGACATCCGCTACCGATACGCCCAAAATAGTAGCGGCATTGATGCGGATTATCTCCCGCATGGTGGCAGCGAGTTCACGCAACGGCTCATACAAACCCGATACGGATAGGCTACCGCCTGTTGCTGAAGGGTCAACTGGCCCGTGTTGGGTAGTGGCGTGAACGACTTTTATTTTTTGCCAATCTATATCCAATTCCTCGGCTGCGATTTGCGCCAAAGCGGTATGAATGCCTTGCCCCATCTCGATTTTTGGCGAGTGCAATAAGAGGTCTCCATTGGGTTGCAACTCGAACCATATATATGCCTCGGCTTTATTTTTATAAGGTAAAGGCTCTTCGGCTTTCTTAGCAATCATGCGGCGCAAAGGGCCACAGCCTGCGATACTTGCGCCGATGACTACGCCTAAGCCGATGCCTGTGCGGACGAGAAATTTGCGGCGACTGGTATTTTTTTCCATTTTTATGATTTTTATTATTCTAAAAAAATCAGACAAAACACTGCGACAAAATTTAACGCATAGGCACATAGGACACATGAAATCTATATAAAGCATTGATTATCAAGAATTTATATATAATACTATGTGTCCTATGTGCCTGTGTGTTAATTTATTTTTTCAGCTTTTGAATCTTAGTTTTTCACCAAACCTGCCGCCCGATGAATCGCCTTCCGCATACGGGAATAAGTGCCACAACGACAAATATTGGTGATGTTGTCATCAATATCTTCATCGGTTGGGTTTGGAATTTTGGCGAGCAAATTGGCAGTTGCCATCATAAATCCGGGTTGGCAATAGCCACATTGCGGCACAATTTCATCCGTCCACGCTTGCTGAACGGCGGTTAAAATGGCATTTTGAGTTGCGCCTTCAATGGTTGTTATCTTCTTGCCTTGGGCAAATTTTGCCGAGTAGGTACAAGAGCGCACCGCATCGCCATCAATATGCACCGTGCAAGCCCCGCACGCCGCCTGACCGCAACCAAATTTTGTTCCTTTCATTCCGAGCGTATCTCGGATGACCCACAATAAAGGCATATTTTCAGGCACATCTACCGTTTTGGCGGTGCCGTTGATGTCAAAAGTTAATTTCATTTTTTGACTATTTTTACTTGAAAATAAAGTTTACTTAGTAATTAGTAAAAAATAAAGTGGTCTTTTTTTTTGAAACACTTAGGCACATAGGACACATAGAAATTGTATAAAGTGTTGATTATTATTGGTTTATATATAATACTATGTGTCCTATGTGCCTCGTGTTAAAAAAGATCTCTTTGTTTTTTACTTTTTATTTAGGCGTATGTGCACCATTTTCCGCCCAAATTTTCACTGCAGCGTGAAAATCGGCTTGATTGACAGGCGGCAACTTGCGTCCTTCTCCCGGTTGCCAAGCCCATTGAACGAGCGAATCTTTTGTCATGTGTTCGACGAGTTTTGCTATGGAACGATTGCCATTCTTGGTTTTATCAACCAATGCTTTGCCCAATTGAGCATCGGTCAGACCTTGCCAAGCCATACTTTTGGGCGCAAGATGCCAAGCTGGTGCGCCCGGCACATTGGAATAAGTATTGTTCTCCGACTGATGGCAGGTGTTGCAGCGCAAGGCAGGTAAGCCCTTATCATCTTTGCCCCGTTGCACACCAAAAAGATGAACGTGGGCATCATCGCCTTGGCGTGGACGGTCATCAGAAGGATGGCAATTCATGCAACGAGGGTCTTTCAACACTTTAAGTATGGTATTGAAAGCCGCTAATGAAGTCTCCTGTTGAGCATCAAAAGGCGGTGATACTATTGAGGGGCTTGAAAAGGATAAAGCCATCAAACTGCCCATAAAAAAACTGGCTAAAACAAGATTTTTCATATCTAACATTGGTTTTAATGAATTTGTATTCAAATGTTTGTGGCGTTTATACCCCCTCAGTATTTTCATAAATCAAGTGGCTTTTATAAGATAAAAAATGAGCAACATACTGACCAAAAATATAGATGCTATAATTATCACAATCAATGAAGAGGAATGTTTATAATTTCCTTCGTTCAATTGCTTTTCTGTTTTTCGATAGCGGATGTAAGCTAAAAGGGTTGTAATTGCGCCAAGGGCAACCAAAGCTATTCCCAATATACCAGAGTATTCTTTATGTTGAGATAGGCTTTTATCACCCAAAAGTAGGGACATTTGTTTTATAAATAATGAAAATTTAACAACTACAAATCCAAATACCATGATGCCAATACTGGTACGAATCCAAGCGAGAAGTGTGCGTTCGTTGGCTAAATAATCGTCCGCATTTCCTTGTTGTTTATTATCCTTCATTAAAAAAAAATTTAATTAACCAGACAAAAGGTATTGTATGATGTGGCGGTGTAATGGTTTTTTTTATCTAAAAAAGCTGTCTTTAACTAAACAGCTTTTATGGTTTTATACCCCTCGGTATTGAGGGGCTTTTTTAAAGTTTTCACCTTTCAAAAATTCGCTTATAAATCTGTATAATCAAAAGTGGCAACAAACTCGCCACCATGCAAACGACCCACACATTCAGAGGCAACTCCGTTAAACCCAATACCGAACCCATTTGCGGCAACAAATAAATCAATGCCATAATGCCCGAGCAAATCAAAATGGCGAACCATACAAACTTGTTTTTTGTCACATCATTGACCAACAAATGCGAACCCACGGAGGACATATTGAACACATGAAAAAGCTGCGAAAAAGCCAATGTGATAAACGCCACATTGTTTTCGCTTTGGTTATCAATCTTCAAAACCTGTTGGCAATAAATCAAAGCTGCCATAACTGAAAGGGTTATAATAATGGCATAAAGGGTAATATCTATCCATTTTCTATTTGAAACAATATCGGCTTTGGGGTCTTTGGGCGGGTGTTCCATTATCGTTTTATCGCCTTTGCCTAAGCCCAACGCTAAGGCAGGAAACACGTCTGTCACCATGTTTAAAAACAAGATTTGTAGAGGCAATAGAGTGGAGGAGGGGGCTATGAAACCCAAGGTTGTCACGATGAAAATTTCGCTCAAATTACATGAAACAAGGTAAATCACAAACTTTTGAATGTTCTGAAAAATCACCCGCCCTTGTGCCACTGCCTTAACAATGGACGCAAAAGAATCGTCTTTTACCACAATATTTGCGGTTTCTTTAGCCACTTGCGTTCCCCGCAAGCCCATAGCGATACCGACATCGGCTTTTTTTAAGGCGGGGGCATCATTCACACCGTCACCCGTCATGGCAACTATATTGTGTGCTTTTTGATAAACGGCAGCAATATCTAATTTTTGTTTGGGCGTGGTTCGAGCAAAAACGGCGGTGGACAATATCTTTTTCTTCCATTCATCTGAATGTGTATCGCCATCGGGTAAATCTTTTCCTGTGATTACATTGTGTTCATTTTCGTCTATCAAACCCGTTTTTTGAGCGATATTTAGGGCTGTCAAAGGGTGGTCACCCGTTATCATCACTATTTTTATACCCGCATTTCGGCAACTCAAAATGGCGTGTTTGATGTCTGTTCTTGGCGGATCTAAAAATCCGACCATGCCGACATAAATCAAATCGTTTAAGAAATCATCCTTGCTAAATTCCTTTCCTATGTTATAAGCAAATGCTAAAACCCGAAGCCCTTGAGCCGCCATTTTTTCGGATTCTGCCAAGATTGTTTTTTTATCTTTTTCACTAAAAGCTTTTATGGTTGCACCCGATTGTGTTTGCTTGCATTTTTCAATTAAATGCTCAACTGAACCTTTTGCGGCGACAAAAAGAGGCCCCTCAGTATTTTCGGTGTTTTTATTGTTTTTATTGTTTTTATGCAAAGTACCCATTATTTTAATTTCTGAATTAAAAGGTACTTCACCCATGCGTTCATATTGTGCATGGTAATCATCGGCAGATGTGCCCGATGTATTGGCTAAATGGATTAAGGCAATTTCAATGGGATCGCCCAATAGTTTCTTTTTTGTTCGGGCTGTTTTCTCAATGGTATTGTTGCATAATGCCCCTATTAATTTTAGTTTCTCAAAATTCTCTTTGCTGTTTTTAACTTGCCCATTGTCAAAAATCAAGGTGTCTTTTTTGATATGTACTTTTAGGTTTTCATCGGGAAAAGAAAAAGTATCCACGTAGATTTTATTCTCCGTTAAAGTGCCTGTTTTATCGGTTAAAATAACGGTGGTACTACCCAATGTTTCAACGGAAGACAAGTCTTTAACAATCACATTACGCCTTGCCATGCGTAACATACCATAAGATAAAGCCACGGTAGCGACAATGGGTAAGCCTTCGGGAAAGGCAGCAACAGCTAAGGCAATCGAGGTTTTTACGATAGAAATCCAATCTTTTCCTTGTATTATGCCCGTTATGGCAAAAATAGCGGTCATAATTAAGGTGAGCCAAATCAGTTTTTTACTCAACGCATTGAGCTTTTTATCTAAGGGAGTAGTGGTCTCTTCGGAGCTTTCGACCAATGATGTAATTTTTCCTAATTCTGTATGGTGAGCAATGCCTGTAATGACGGCTTTTCCGTTGCCATTGATGACAGAAGTGCCTTTGAAAACCATATTGTGTTGGTCGCCGAGTGCAGCATCTTGGGGCAGTTTTTCAATGTTTTTTTCCGTCGGCAGCGACTCGCCAGTGAGCGAAGATTCGTCGCATTGCAGTTGGTTTAATTCTACCAAACGCCCATCGCCCGGCACTACATCGCCCGCTTCGAGCACAACGATGTCGCCAACAGTTAAGTTTTCGGAAGGGATTTCTTGCACTTTGCCCTCTCGAATGACTTTGGACAATATTACGTCCATTTCCTTCAAAGCGTTCATGGAATTGCGGGCTTGCAACTCCATTAAAAAACCAATTAAGGCATTAATTAAAATGACTACACCAATGGCAATACCTTCTACATAATCTTTAAAATAGACGGAAACGGCCATGCCAAAAACCAATAAATATACAATTGGGCTATTGAATTGCTGAACAATCATCAACCAAATAGGCTTCGGTTTTTGGGCTTGATAGACATTAAGCCCATACGTTTTTGATCGCTTTGTGGCTTCGGTTTTACTGATGCCAGCAACAGCATCGGTTTGAAACATCGCCAAAATCTCCTCTACGGATAAGGTATGAGAATTTTTTATTGGGTATTTTATTTTCATTTCATAATGTATAAATAAGTGAACCCAATGGATTGAGTTTAAGGAATGAGAAATAAATTAACATTTTTGATTTTATAAAACATTAACAATCAATGTTTTGCAAATTCATCGTTCATCATTTATAATTCATCATTTCATAACAATCAACTAACCGATTTTTTTTGTGATATAACAACAATACCACCAATCAATAACACAACGCCAACAATCGGCGACCATTGAATTGGGTGATTTTCCTTTTTTTCAATTTGAATAGGCCCTAAATCAACCACTTTCTCTGTGGTTACATAATTAAATCCCGTGTAGGCTATCATTACTACACCAATAATCATGAGGGCGATGCCCAATGCTTTTCCTGACATAATTTCTGTTTTTTAAGAAAATAAAAAATGAATTAAATTAGGTGATAAATAAGTGCAAAAATACCTTCAATACTGAGGGGGCCTCCTACATCATGCACACTTATCAAGCGTGAGCCAAATGATGATAAAAATGACAACTGTGCTGAAACAACCACCGCCTAATTTGCTTGCGCCATAACCCGAGATTAATCCTTTAAATAAATTATTCATGCTCTTTTGTTTTTAATTTTAAAAAAAATTATGCGTCTTTACTTTCTTCCAAATCATCGTGATTGTCACCGCCCAAACTGTAATAATTATTCTCTTCATCTTCGCTGCCGATGCGTTCTTGTGCGTTATCTAATTCAGAACCTGGGATGTCTAAATCATTGCCCATAGCATCATGCCTCGTCCTCTTTTCGTCTATGATTTCAAGTCTATCATTTTCCGTTAAAGGCTTTGAAGAAAGGATACTTTCAACATTAGCATCCGTTTCTTTTTTGGCATTATTGTAAATGTCTTCGCTTTCGGGATAAATAGGGTATCCAATAGGGTCAAGCTCAACCTTTTTAGGCGGAAGACTTGTATTCATTCTTTTTCTTCTCATTTTACGTTTTTTTAGAATTTTGAAATATTAGATAATAAAGAGTAAAGCAAAGTGATCTTCTTTCTTACTAATTACATAATTACTGAGGGGTATCAATTACCGTCCAGTAAAATGTTTTTTTACAAAAGCATGTTCTTGATTTTCAGTCATTTTATCGGTTTGTTCAACGGTCATTTTTATATCGTCGAATTGATGATTTTCTTTCAAAACGTTCAATAATTCAACCTTCGCATCCGTTGGGCCAAATAGCAAAACTTCATCATAACCCTT